>JAQULY010000244.1 GCA_028718445.1 Kiritimatiellia bacterium | reverse complement strand
GCTCTTCCGATCTCACGTGCACGGCCATCTGGTCGCCGTCGAAGTCGGCGTTGAAGGCGGTGCAGACCATCGGGTGAATCTGGATCGCCTCGCCCTCGATCAGGATCGGCTCGAAACTCTGCATCGAGAGCCGGTGCAGGGTGGGCGCGCGGTTCAGCATGACGGTCTTGCCCTGCGTGACCTCTTCGAGCACCTCCCAGACCTGCTCGTCGTGGCGCTCGATCATCTTGCGGGCGCTGCGCACGGTATGGCAGACGCCGCGCTCCTTGAGGCGGCGGATGATGAAGGGCTCGAACAGCGTCAGCGCCATCTTCTTGGGCAGGCCGCACCGGTAGAGCTTGAGTTCCGGCCCCACCACGATCACGGAGCGGCCGGAGTAGTCCACGCGCTTGCCCAGCAGATTCTGGCGGAAGCGGCCGTTTTTACCCTTGAGCATGTCGCTGAGGGACTTCAGCGGCCGGTTGCCGGCGCCGGCCACGGCGCGCCCGTGGCGGCCGTTGTCGAAGACCGCGTCCACCGCTTCCTGCAGCATGCGCTTCTCGTTGCGGATAATGACGTCGGGGGTCTTCAGCTGCAGCAGGTTCTTGAGGCGGTTGTTGCGGTTGATGACGCGCCGGTAGAGGTCGTTCAGGTCGGAGGTGGCGAAGCGTCCGCCCTCCAGCGGCACCAGCGGGCGCAGCTCCGGCGGGATCACCGGCAGCACGTCGAGGATCATCCATTCCGGCCGTGTGCCGCTGACGCGGAAGCCCTCGCAGGCCTTCATGCGCTTGGTGATCTTCTTGCGCGTCTGCTTGCTGCGGGTGTTCTCGATCTCCTCCTCGAGCTCGGCCATCAGCTTGTCGAGGTCAATCGCGGCGAGGCACTTGCGGATCGCCTCCGCGCCCATCATGGACTGGAAGTTCTCGCCGTATTTCTCGACGGCCTCGTGATACTCGTTTTCGCCCAGCAGTTGCAGGTACGCCAGCGGCGTATCGCCCGGGTCGGTCACCAGGTGGTCCTCGTAGTAGAGCACGCGTTCGAGCTGGCTGGCCGTCAGGTCGAGCATCAGGCCGATGCGGCTGGGCGTGCACTTGAAGAACCAGATGTGCGACACGGGCACGGCCAGCTCAATGTGGCCCATGCGCTGGCGCCGCACGCGCGACACGGTGACTTCCACGCCGCAGCGGTCGCAGACCACGCCCTTGTGCTTGATGCGCTTGTACTTGCCGCAGGCGCATTCCCAGTCGCGCGTCGGACCGAAGATGCGCTCGCAGAAGAGCCCGTCGCGTTCCGGCCGGTAGGTGCGGTAGTTGATCGTTTCAGGATTGCGGACCTCGCCATGGCTCCACGAGCGCATGGTCTCCGGCGACGCCAGCGCGATGCTGACCGCATCGTACTGATCGGCGCCGACTGTTCCGAGAAGTTCCCTGGCAGCGTACGGATTCAATGGTGGCCTCCCGCCTAAGGCGTCAAATCACAGGCGCCGGGTGGCTCTCGCCGCCCAGCAGTTTCATGTCCAGGCAAAGCCCGCGCAACTCGTTCATGAGCACCGAGAAGGATTCCGGCATGCCGGCCTCCAGCGTGTTGGCGCCCTTGACGATGGACTCGTAGATGCGCGTACGGCCGGCGACATCGTCGCTCTTGACCGTCAGCAACTCCTGCAGCGCGTAGGCGACCCCATAGGCCTCCAGCGCCCAAACCTCCATCTCGCCCATGCGCTGTCCGCCGTACTGGGCCTTGCCGCCCAGCGGCTGCTGCGTCACCAGCGAATACGGGCCGGTGGCGCGCGCATGGATCTTGTCCGTCACCAGATGGTGCAGCTTGAGCATGTAGATCTGGCCGACGACGACGCGCTGGTCGAAGGGTTCGCCGGTGCGCCCGTCGTAGACGACCGACTTACCGTCCTCGTTCAGGCAGGCGGCCGCCTGCTCGCCGTACTTGCTCTGCTGCGATTCGCGCGCCTGCCGTATCAGCGCGTCAATCTCCTGCTCCTTGACGCCGTCGAAGACGGGCGTCGCGGCATACAGGCCCAGCGTCTTGCAGGCCGCGCCCAGGCAGGTCTCGAAGAGCTGGCCCAGGTTCATGCGCGAGGGCACGCCGAGGGGGTTCAGCACGATGTCCACGGGTGTGCCGTCCGGCAGAAAAGGCATGTCGCAGACCGGCACGATCTGGGCGACCACGCCCTTGTTGCCGTGGCGGCCCGCCAGCTTGTCGCCCACCGACAGGTTCTTCTTGCTGGCGATGTAGACCCGCACCTGCTTGACGACGCCTTCTTCGTCGCCCGTGCCGGCTTCGATCCCGAAGGCGCTGTCGCTCTGCAGGTCCAGTTCGGCGAAGCGCGGGCGGAACTCGTCGATGATCTCCTCGATCTTCTGCTGCACGGGGCTGCTTTCGATCTGGATGTGGTCATGCGCGCGCGCCAGCCGCGCCAGCAGCGTCTTGGTGATCTTGCGGTTGGCCGGGATGATGGTGTCGCCGGTTTCCACGTCCAGCACGTCCAGCGGGATCTTCTCGCCCAGCAGGATGTTGCTCAGCGACGTGGTGAGCTGCTCCTCGAGCTCGGCGCGTTTGCGCTTGCGCTCGGCCTCGACGTCGCGCACGTCGCGCGTCGCCGGGCGGGGCTTGATTTCGCCCGCGTCCTCTTCGGCCTCGGCGTCCACGCCGGTGACCTCATGCTCCTCGACGCTGTCGCTGGTGTCGTCCTCGGGGGATGCCGGCGCCGCCGGCGCCGGGCCGCGGCGCGCGTCCTGCTGCGAGGTCACCTTGACGTCCATGACGGTGCCATAGACGCCGCTCGGCACCGTCAGCGAGGTGTCGCGCACGTCGGCGGCCTTTTCGCCGAAGATGGCGCGCAGCAGCCGTTCCTCGGGAGCCAGCTCGGTTTCGCTCTTGGGCGTGATCTTGCCCACCAGAATGTCGCCCGGGCGGACTTCCGCGCCGATGCGGATGACGCCGTCGGCGCCCAGGTTCTTCAGCGCCTCTTCGCCCACGTTGGGAATGTCACGCGTGATTTCCTCGGGCCCCAGCTTGGTGTCGCGCGCGCCGACCTCGAACTCCTGCACGTGCACGGAGGTGAAGACGTCGTCGCGCACCGCGCGTTCGCTGACCAGGATGGCGTCCTCGAAGTTGTAGCCGCTCCACGGCATGAAGGCCACCAGCAGGTTCTTGCCGAGCGCCAGTTCGCCGTCGCGCGTGGCGGGACCGTCGGCCAGCACATCGCCCTGCTTGACCTTCTGTCCGGTCTTGACGACCGGCTTCTGGTTGAAGCAGGTACCGGCGTTGGTGCGTCGGAACTTCTGCAGCGTGTAGCGCTGCACGCCGCGGGCGCGGCGGGCGCGGTTGGCGGGCAGGCGTCCGTCCTCGGTGACCAGGATCTCGGTGGCCGAGACGTAGGCCACCACGCCGTCCGCCTCGGCCAGCACGGTCACGCAGGAGTCGGAGGCCGCGCGGTCTTCGAGACCGGTGGCGACAAAGGGGCGTTCGGTGCGCAGCAGCGGCACGGCCTGGCGCATCATGTTGGCGCCCATCAGGGCGCGGTTGGCGTCGTCATGCTCCAGGAAGGGGATCAGACCCGCCGCGATCGAGACGACCTGCATGGGCGAGACGTCCATGAACTGCACCTTGTCGGTCGCCACGTCGAGGAACTCGGTCTGGTAGCGCGCGTTCACGCGTTCGGCGGCAAAGCTGCCGTTCTCCTTCAGGGCGGAGTTGGCCTGGGCGATGACGTACTGCTCTTCCCGGTCGGCCGTCATGTAGACGACCTCGTTCGTCACCTTGCCGTTGACGACACGCCGGTAGGGGCTCTCGATGAAGCCGAAGGCGTTGATGCGCGCGTAGAGACCGAGCGAGGAGATCAGGCCGATGTTCGGGCCTTCCGGGGTCTCAATCGGGCAGATGCGCCCGTAGTGCGAGCTGTGCACGTCGCGCACTTCGAAGCCGGCGCGTTCGCGGCTCAGGCCGCCGGGACCGAGGGCCGAGAGGCGCCGCTTGTGGGCCAGCCCGCTGAGCGGGTTGGTCTGGTCCATGAACTGGCTCAACTGGCTGCGCCCGAAGAAATCCTGCACCACGGCCGCCAGCGACTTGCTGTTGACCAGGCGCGCGGGCGAGAGCACGCCCGTGGCGGGATCGAAGAGCGTCATGCGCTCGCGGATCAGGCGCTCGGTGCGGCTGAGGCCGACGCGGCATTGGTTCTCGAGCAGTTCGCCGGCCGTGCGGATGCGGCGGCTGCCGAGGTGGTCAATATCGTCCACCGAGCCGCGGCCGGACTTGATATCGAGCAGCAGGCGGATCGCCTCGACCACGTCCACGCCGCTTTCGTGCAGCGTGCGCAGTTCGTCGGGAACCTTGCCGGCGAGCTTGAGTTTCTGATTGATCTTGTGGCGGCCGACGCGGCCGAGGTCGTAGCGGCGGGCGTCGAAGAAGAGCCGCTTCATCAACTGCTTGGCGTTGGCCGGGGTGGCGGGGTCGCCCGGGCGCAGACGGTGGTAGATGTCGCGCAGGGCCTCCTCCTCGGAGCGGGTCGGATCGGCCTGCAGCGTATTCAGCAGCACGCCTTCGTCCCAGGTTACGTCCACCACTTCGACGTTCGCGAAACCGGCCTGCGCCATTTGCTTGAGCACGGCTTCGGTGACCGGCTCGTAACGGCGCGCCAGCACGGCCTGCGAGTCCACGTCAATGACGTCATCCTTGAACCGGTACATCTCGAGCTGTTCGACCGTGGGCGGCTTGGCCAGCTCGATCTGGCGAAAGGAGTAGAAGAGCTTGAGGATGGATTCGTCCGTGCCGTAGCCCAGCGCGCGCAGGAAGGTGGTGGCGTGGAACTTGCGGCGCCGGCGGCGGCGGTCCATGTAGACCCACATGACGTCGCTGGTGTCGAACTGGATCTCGATCCACGAGCCGCGGTCCGGGATCAGGCGCACCGAGAAGAGGGTCTGGCCGTTGGCGTGGACGGCGGACTCGGAACAGACGCCTGGCGAACGGTGCAACTGGCTGACGATCACGCGCTCGGCGCCGTTGATCACGAAGGCGCCGTCGCGGGTCATGAGGGGAATCTCGCCCAGGTAGACGTCTTCCTCGCGGATTTCCTCGCCGTCCTTGAGGGCGAAGGTGGCGTGCAGGGGCGCGGCATAGGTGCCCCCTTCGGCCAGCGCCTCGAGGACGTCCATCTTGGGTTCGCCCAACTGGTACTTCACGAAATCGAGGACATAGCGTCCCTCGTAGCTCTCGATCGGAAAGACTTCGCGGAAGATGGCCTGCAATCCCTTGCCGTCATCGCGCTTGCCGGGCGGCACATCGCTCTGCAGGAAATCGCGGTAGGATTGCGTCTGGATCTCGATCAGGTTGGGCGGTTGGATAACCGGCTTCAGCTTGCCGAAAACGTGTCTCTGTAACATCGGCGACCTCGGTTGGCGGCAGTACGGCGGCGACGCGGTAGGAGGCAAGGGCCGCCCGCGCGTCGCCGGGCGGCCCTCGAACAACCTGGAAGCGGCCTAGGTTACTTCACTTCAACCTTGGCGCCGGCCTTCTCGAGCTGCTCCTTGATCTTGGCGGCCTCGTCCTTGGCCACGCCGGTCTTGACCGGCTTCGGCGCGCCGTCCACCAGATCCTTGGCATCCTTCAGGCCCAGACCGGTGATGGCGCGGACTTCCTTGATGACCGCGATCTTGTTGGCGCCGGCTTCCGTCAGCACCACGTCGAACTCGGTCTTCTCTTCGGCCGGCGCGGCCGCTGCGGCGGCGGGCGCAGCCGCCACGGCCACGGGGGCCGCCGCGCTCACGCCCAGGCGCTCTTCCAGCGCCTTGACCAGCTTGGACAGCTCCAGCACCGTCAGCGTGCCGACCCAGTCAACGAACTCGGCCATCTTGCCCGACACTTCAACTTTTGCTTGCTCGCTCATTTTCTTCCGTCTCCCATGTACATTGTCAGGCTTAGGCAGCCTGGTTTTTCTTGGTCTCAACCGCTTTCAGGACATACAGCAGGCTCAACAGCTTCTGGTTGAACACGCCAACCAGTTGCGTCATCGGCGCCGCCACCGTGCCCACCAGCACGCCGAGCATCGCCTCGCGTGGGGGCAGCGTGGAGAGTGCGTCAACGTCCGCCGACTTAAGAGCCTTGCCGTCGAGGCAGGCGCCCTTGACCGCGGTCTTTTCGTGCGCTTTGACGAACTTGACCAGCAGCTTGGCCAGCTCGGAGACATCCCCCTTGCCGGTGATCACCGCCGTCGGTCCCGTCAACATCGACGAAATGTTTTCCCAGCCGAGCTGCTCGGCGACCTTGCCCACCATGGTGTTCTTGGCCACCAGCGCGCGTCCGCCCAAGGGGGCGATCGCCTGGCGCAGCTCGGACATACCGGACACCGTCAGCCCGCTGTAGTTCAGCAGGAAGGCGTAGGGCGCCTCCCGCAGGCGGGTGGTGATCTCCGTCATAATGGCTTCTTTTTCGGGTCTCATACCGATATCTCCCGTTATTCCTGCGACGCCAGGGCCACCGGCACGCCGACGCCCATGGTCGAGCTCAGCGTGCAGGAACGGATGAAGGCGCCCTTGGCGCCGGCCGGACGTTCGGCCTGCACCGCTTCGATAATGGCGTTAATGTTGCCGATCAGCTTGTCGGCCTCGAAACTGCGTTTGCCGCAGCGCACGCTGACATTGCCGGTGCGGTCCATGCGGAATTCCACGCGCCCGCCCTTGGCGGCGCCGACCGCCGGGCCGACATCGTCCGTCACCGTGCCGGTCTTGGGGTTGGGCATCAGCCCGCGCGGTCCGAGCACGCGGCCGAGCTTGCGGACCTCTTTCATGGCATCGGTGGTGGCGATGGCCACGTCGAACTCGGTCCAGCCGCCCTTGACCTTCTCGATCAGCTCCTCGTAGCCGGCCTCGTCCGCGCCGGCGGCACGCGCGGCGTCGGCCTGCGCGCCGGCGGCGAAAACGATCACGCGCACATGTTTGCCCGTGCCGTGCGGCAGGCTGACCGTGCCGCGCACCGTCTGATCGGACTTCTTGGGATCCACGCCCAGCCGCATCGCCACCTCGACGGTCTCGTCGAACTTGGCTCCGGCGTGGGCTTTGACGAAGGCGACCGCCTCCGCCAGGGCCACGGGCGCGGTGGGCGCCTTGGCCTTGATATCGCGATATTTCTTACCGTGTTTTGCCATGGCTAAAGTCACCCCCGCTTCAATCCGTTACGTCAATGCCCATGCTGCGCGCAGTGCCCTCGACAATCCGCATCGCCGCCGCCTCGCTGGAGGCGTTCATATCCGCTTGCTTGAGCTTGACAATCTCGCGCACCTGCTCGCGGGTGACCTTGCCGACCTTGTCCCGGTTGGGAACGCCGGAGCCCTTGGCCAGTCCGGCAGCGCGTTTCAGCAGCGCGGCCGCGGGCGGGCTCTTGAGAATAAAGGTGAAGCTGCGGTCCGCGTAGATCGTGATGACCACGGGGATCACCAGGCCCGCGCGATCTTGCGTGCGGGCATTGAATTCCTTGCAGAACGCCATGATATTGACGCCCTGCGCGCCCAGCGCCGGTCCCACGGGCGGCGCCGGATTGGCTTGCCCCGCAGGGATCTGCAGCTTGACGATACCTGTAACTTTTTTCGCCATGTTGTCCTCGCCGTTAGCGGCCCTCCCGGGTCCCAACCGGTGCGTGCGGGCCGGCTGTTGTCAGCCGTGAGTGCCTCAGGCCTGCCTTTCGACCTGCCAGTACTCCAGCTCGACCGGGGCGTTGCGGCCGAAGATCGCTACCGAGACCTTCAGCTTGCCGCGGTCGGGATCGACCTCGTCAATGGCGCCGCTGAAATTCATGAACGGCCCATCTATAATTTTCACCATCTCGCCCGGCTCGAATGAGACCTTGGGCTTGACCTTGTCCTTCTTGGCCTCGACCTGGTCCAGGATCGCGCTGACCTCGGCGGTCGCCAGCGGCACCGGCCGCTCGCCGCCCAGGAACTCGATCACGCCGGGCGTCTCCCGCAGGAATCGCCAGGTCGGCTCGATGATCTGCCGGTT
>JAQULY010000243.1 GCA_028718445.1 Kiritimatiellia bacterium | reverse complement strand
CGTTCGACGTCATGCCCGGCGCCTCGGCCGTGGAATTGACTTTGCTCTACTCGGGGCTGCCGACGTCGAGTTTCACCTTCAAGGGTTTTCCGCCGCGCAAGCCGGGCGCGCTGCGGCGCTTTTTCGAAAGCGAGCGCGATGCCGCGCACACTCTGGTTTGCTTCGAGTCGCCCTTTCGGGTGGGCGCATCGCTGGCGGTAGCGCGGGAGGTGCTGGGCGATCGTCAGGCGGCGGTCTGCATTGAGCTGACCAAGAAATTTGAGCGTGTGGCTCGCGGCTGGCTGGGTGAGTTGGCGACGCAGTTCGCGAATCAGACTATCAAGGGCGAGGTCTCCTACGCGATTGCCGGCAGCAACCCCAAGTTCGCGCGGGAGGACGGCGACGGCTGACCCCTGAACTGCGAGAGTTGCAGCTTCCTCTGCCGCCCAGTCATGCGCGCGCCCTTGCGCTTGTGGCTCGGCACAACCTCGCTCCAATACGTTCGTTCACTCGCGCATGGATGAAACTGGTGGAGGGCGAGCGTCCTCGCGAGCCGTCTCCGCGCAATCAACGTGCATGTTTCGGTGGCACCAGTGCGCAACTCTCGCAGTCCACTCGCAGTTTAGGTTGACAATGCTGTCGCATTCGTTGCCCACACCCGGCCATTTGCGCTAATATGTTTGAAACGTATTGAGACGTGCGGCAACAACGAAAGGAATAGGCAGTATCATGACACAGCAACAGGCAAAGACGGCGGGTGTGGCAATAGCGAGTTTGGTTCTCGGGATTCTCGGCTTGACCTGCGTTGGGCCGCTGGGCGCAATCCCAGCCGTGATCTGCGGACACATCGCTTTGCCGAAGATCAAGCATTCCGCCGGTGCACTTCAGGGTGAGGGATTGGCGCTAGCTGGCCTTATCACCGGATACATCGGCATCGCACTCATCCCGTTGTTGGCTGCGATAGCCATTCCGAATTTCATGAAGGCGAGAGAAATAACTCAGCGGAATGCCTGCATTAACAACGTGAGATTAATTGAGGCGGCCAAGGAACAAGCGGCAATGGAACACAACTACAAAGAGGGCGACACCGTCCCGGAGACGGAACTCTCATCGTACCTGACAACCGGATTATCCGAAATGGTCTGTCCTGCCGGAGGAAGTTACGCGATCAAGCCGGTCGGACAAGAACCGGCGTGTTCAATCCACGGAACGATGTCTGCAGAAATGCAGACAAGATAGGTTGGCCGAACAATGAGAGGGTTTCACGACCTAGCGCGCGCTGAAACCCTTGGTTGAACATGGCTAGCGGATGGGGGATACCGTGGTCACCCCGTGATAGCGACAAGCATATAGCGGCAATTCGTACCGTACTCGCCACCTCAGGCAGCCCTTACTGGCATAAGGGTGGGGGGCCTGCGTGCCACCGGACTGAGTTTTCGCATCTCGCCATCCACCATCCCGCCCCGCTACCTTCACCCTTATCCCGCCGCTGGGAACTGCAGCACTTTGCTTCTGGCATACTGTTCGGGTACGATCTCCCAGTACTTCGCCACGTCCGCCGGCGTGACAGCCGGCGCCGTCTCCTGCACCGTCACCGGCTCACCGCCCATTCCCATCGCCATCGAGGCGACCACGAACCTTGCCACCGGCCCCTGGCTGCGCCTCTGCACCACCAACCTCACTGCCACATCTCTGGAAATTCACGACCCCGACACCTCATCTCATCCCGCCCGTTTCTACCGCCTCATCGGTCCGTAGTGATTCGCGTCGCGTGGTCGCCAGTCGGCAGGTGATCGATGTATGCAGGCGCCGGAGGTGCGGGTGTCTGAGTGGCGCGGCGAGAGTTGACGCGGTAGCCGACGGCGATGATGGCGTCGAGGTTGTAGTAGCGCGTGGCGTAGGCTCGGGCACCGTTCTGGCCCATGTGTTCCAAAATGGAACATGTGCTCTGTTCGTCCAGTTCGCCGGTCTTGAAGATGTTGGCGAGGTGCTTGGTGACGGCCGGCCGCTTGACTTCAAAAACCTGCGCCATCTGCTCCTGCGTCAGCCACAGAGTCTCACGCTCCAGCCGCGTAGGCACCGTGACCGCGCCGTCCCGCGAGGTGAAGAGCACGAGCGGGTATTCGGCCGCTTGCGCAGGTGGATGCTTCTTCAGGGCCATCGGTTCAGCTTTCCTCTACAACCCGTGTCGCCCTCCAGCGTGGTGATGTTGGCTTGAATACGGCACCTCATTCAGCAGGGCCACGGGCTTACCGGATTCGGCCGCGGCCAATCCGGCGGCGGTGACAAGCGTTGCCTTCATTTCTTTTCTCTGGATGCCATCTCCGTCACGGTACCGGAAACATGTCCAGAGATTAACGCAACGGCCGCACCAATGCCAGCTTCATGAGGTCGGATTCCGGTGAATGCATGCACTTGTGTCAAGGGCTGAGCCGGCACGTCTCAACGTCTACCAAACATGCCCCATGCTCCGCCCCTGTCCATCCCCCATTCCCCCAGTCTTTGTCCCCAGTCTTCCTCCTTGCCCAGTCCCTCCTCCGGCTACATAATCGTTCTTGCTCCAACTGAGTTTCAGGAGGTGTGGCCAGTGAATGCGCCAATTATCGTGCGAGCGGCGGGTCATTTACGCCAGTTCATTGCGGTCCTTCTTCTGACCGCAGCCCCTATCGTCGCCACCGCCGACACCGAAGGCCCTTACACCTACGCCGTCACAAACGATCAGGCCATTATCACCCGCTTCGACGAAACATACTCCGGAGAGCTCTCTATAGCGAACACCCTCGGACTGCGGGGTCGTCCCCGGACTGCGGGGTCGTCCCTGAAAATAGCAAATAGCGACGTGAACGGCCCCTCCGTTCCCAAAACGGCCCCCTGTGTCCTCCTCATCGCTCCGACATCCCTTCCCGCCAACGCCAGTGTCCCAACTCCTGTTCCGCCGACGCCTGCACAATGGCCGGGGGCTCGCCGCCCCCGCGCTTCGCTGCCCCCGCCAGACGCCCGCTTCGCTCGCGGCGCGGCGGCTCCCCGTCGGGCGCGGACGCCGGCCGCCGCCAGGCGTCCTTCGCCCCGTCCCCGATGTCTCTCACAGCGGCCGGCGCACGCACTCCGCCGGTGCCCGCCACTGCCGCATCGCGCTCCGGGGTTCGCGCTCCGCCCGGACGCCTCTCGCCGACGCTCGCAAGCTCGCGACGGCTCTCCGCCCTCTGCGCCTCGCTGAATCGCCACCCCGGCGTGATCCAGGACATCCAGAAGCGCTTTGAACTGCCCGTCCTCAAAGGCGCCGGGTACAGCGACTCTTACGCCGTTTTTCTCCGGACGATTATTCACCTGCGCCTCTTCGGAATCGCATTTGACCAGCTCAAGCACCTCTGGAAACTCGAATGGGCGATCATGCGCCTTCTACACGCGGACTCAACAGGTTTGCCCACCTGGTTCTTGGGTTCCTGCACCGTCACGACGCAACTCTCAAGTCGACTCCTCCTAAGTCGCTTCGATATCGGCGTCGCGCTCCCCTCAGGTTCGATTCAACTCGGCCTCGATTTTGCCCCGCCCACGAAGACCTCTGACCTTTTCACTAGCACAGAAATGGGTGAGGATGTACTTTACACCATCAACCTCTATCTCAAAGAGCACGCCCTTCGTGCCGAACTCCCCACCGTCCAATCCGCCATCCGTCACGCCCGATTACTGACACACTGATCTTGCCCCCGTAGAGGACGTCATTCTCCAGGTATACCGCGTAAACCAGCGTATTCGCCCAACCCCTTCCAGCCTAAGTGCACCCCATAGGAGCTTCGCATGTCCCGCAAACGTACCGGCATCGCCTCCGACATTTATGATCTGCTCGTTGCTGCGCCTTGGTGGTTTGGCGTTCTTGCGGCCGGTGTTTTCTCCTGCTTGGGCTTGTTTGTCATACCCATGGCATTCAAGGATGCTTCCCAGCTGGTCCTGCGACCGCTATTCAAGGCCTTGGTCTATGGCCTGGCCTTCATCTCCATACTCGCCGCTGCCATTTCAGCCCTGAAGGCGTCTTCCCGTCGCCGCCTGCTCGACCGGCAGCAGGACCTGCAGTCCCTACGTTCTTTGTCATGGCGGGAGTTCGAGCACCTTGTCGGCGAAGCCTACCGCCGCCAGGGATACGACGTGGAGGAAACCGGGGGTGGGGGCGCCGACGGTGGTATTGATCTGGTTCTCCGCGGCCACGGCCAAACCATCCTGGTTCAATGCAAGCAATGGCGCGATCAGCAAGTCGGCGTGGACAAAGTCCGCGAACTGTTCGGCGTTCTGAGCGCCGAAGGCGCCAGTCGCGCTATCCTTGTCACCTCCGGCCGCTTCACAGACGAAGCCCTGTCCTTCAAGGTCGGCAAACCTCTCACCATCGTCGACGGCCCTGCACTCGCCTCCCTCGTTCAGTCTCTCCGCACCCCGACCAATCACCCATCCCCGGCAGCTCCGTCACGTCCTTCCGCGTCCGTCGCTCCTGCCTGTCCCCTTTGCGGCAGCCCCATGGCTCTACGCACCGCCAAGCGCGGTCCCAATGCCGGCTACCAGTTCTACGGTTGCACCAAGTACCCCGCCTGCAGAGGCATCCGCGACGCATAGGTTCTCATGCTCCTAAACCCCGCCACCTTCCGCCTATTCCGCCTACAACGCCGCAGCAGCGCGTCAGCGCGGCAAGCCGTTCGCCCTTTTGCCCTCGTCACCGCGGCCACTCCGTGGCCGCGGCCATCCCCTCCCGCCGCCTCCAGCGCTTTTTGCGCCTTCGCGTGAGTCTCTTCCCCTATTTCAACTCTCCAGTTTCCGAGCCCCAGACTGGACGCTCCCAGATTCCCTGACGCTTCTTTGCCGGAATGCTTTTTTGCCGAACTTGACACCATCGGGCCGGTCTGCTAACTGTTATTTCATGAGAAAATTGTCGGATCCTTGCGGGCGGATGCACGAGCTGCCCAAGAAGCTGTCTCCTGTCATTAGTCCGATGGCGAAGGGTTCCATCTATTCCGTTGTCGCGCTCGCGACTTTGTTTCTTGTTGTCGTGGGATGCGTCTCGACGCCACCACCAACGGTCGTTGTGCCGTATATTCCTGGTACGGAACCGGAGGTTGAGGCCACAAAAGCTGCCTTGACTCTGGAGGAGGCTGTGACCAACGTCGCGCGTCTTGTGAACCAGTCACTGAGCGGTCCCGTGTTTGGGAACGAGGCAAATGATGGCTACTGGGCCACCCGGGAGGTGATACGATGCGATGACTCAGGCTACAGATGGGTCGAACGGGGCGACATGAACTCTCGGCAACTTCCACCTTCACAGCTTGCCAGTGGGTTCGCGTTATATGCCTTCCTCATGGAACACAACAAGGAAGAGCAGGGCAAGCCGTTCAGCCACACGAACGACGTGCCTTTCTCGAGCATAACGAAGGCCGAAATGGCCATGCAGACAGGCACGGGAGCGCAGGAGTTCATTCGTTTCTACTGCGACGACACCTTTGCTTTCGATGTCGAGATACTGGGCGCACCCGCCCTTAGGAATCTGGCGCTTGCATCTATGGAGCTGATATGCAAGAACCTTGCAGCACCGGCAACGAACAGGTTCGAAGCCCGTCAGCCGTGAACTCGATTCACTGTATCACTTACCGTGCAGAGGGATACGCGCTGATGAGGAAAACGCAATTCCGGACTCAATGTGGATGCAGTCAAAGACTTAACCTTGCCAAGACGCCAAAGGGCCCTCAACCCCCTATCGGACGCCCTCTCGAGAATGCCGAATCCGCTTTCATGCGCATTTTGCCTGCCCAAAGCCAACATTCTCTGCCGAATCACCACTAATCACATGAGGACATCAACATGATAGTCACATCATTGAAGCACCCGTCACACGTGTTGGTGGTTGCGTCAGCAATGCTTGCGTTCCTTGTTGGTTGTGTTACTCAACGCACAAATCCTTTCGCGGATAAGGTCGATTCGAACAACGCGCTGAAGAAGCATACGCCCTACATCGAATATTTCTCGCTGATTGGATATGATCGAAGTGGAAACGGACTTGCAGTCGACCAAGTTGACGGGCGGAAAGTGACATGGAACAACGGCGGTCACTACTACCAAGTACATACTGAGGCCGGGTGCCACACAATCTCGTTTCTATACAAGAACACGATGGAAGTCCCCCCGCCACCTGGTTACACATGGACCTCAGCACTGATTAACCCGCGTGTTAATCTGTCAGCTACCAACATGGCGGTCCGCCTGACCATGCGAGACGGCCATTTCTATCGACTGAAGGCAAAAGTCAAGAGTTCGTTAAACCTGATACCCGGGAGATATGGCCCGTACACCTACTTGTTTGAAGTGACAGAGCATAAGGCGACTGATCCATCTGAATCAGCTGTGGTAACAAACTTATCGCAAATCGTGCCGCGAATTGACGCATATGCCGGGTTGCGGCCTTAGGAACTGGCAAAGTGCTTGCGGCGTGTCGGTGCCGCGATCGACGGGATCAGTCGTCGGGGGCGTCGGGGGCAACCCTTGAAATTAGCAAATAGCCGCACCTCGCGATGCGTGCCGCCTCATGCCATACCATGGCCGTGACCATCCCCTCCCGGCGCCCATGTCTCCCTTCGCGCTCTCCGCGCTTTCGCGTGAGTCCACCTCGCCCTAGACTGCGAGAGTTATGCACTTGTGTCACCGAACCATGCACGTTGATTGCGCAGAGACGACTCGCGAGGACGCTCGCCCTCCACCAGTTTTATCCATGCGAGAGTTAACGAGCGTATTGGAGGGCGAGGCTCTGCCGAGCCGCAAGCGCAAGGGCGCGCGCATGGGTGGGCGGCAGAGGAAGCTGCAACTCTCGCAGTTTGGGCCCCTCGACATACTCCTTGCCCGCTCCCTCCTCCGGCTTCATAATCCTTCTTGTTCCAACTGAGTTCCAGGAGGTGTGGCCAGTGAATAAGCCAATTGTCATGCGGGCGGCAGATCATTTACGCCCCTTCCTTGCGATCCTTCTTCTAACCGCAGCGTCTATCGTCGCCACCGCCGACACCGAATGGCCATACACCTACACCGTCACCGACGGCCAGGCCACCATCACCGACTTCGACACCACCTATTCCGGCACGCTGTCTATCACAAACGAACTGGGTGGTTGCCCCGTCACCACCATCGGCGACTCCGCGTTCTATTCCTGTACCAGTCTGTCCATCGTGACCATTCCCTCCAGCGTCACCTATGTCGGCGACTTTGCGTTCTCCTGTTGCACCAACCTGACCAGCGTGACGATCCCCTCCAGCGTCAGCAGCATCGGCGACTCCGCCTTCTCCGACTGCACCGCCTTGTTCAGCATCACCATCCCCTCCAGCGTCACCACCATCGCCGACTACACGTTCTTCGGCTGCACAAGCCTGACCAGTGTGACGATCCCCTCCAGCGTCGCCACCATCGGTCGCTACGCGTTCGACTCCTGCACCGCCCTGACCAACGTGACCATCCCCAACAACGTCACTTCCATCGGCTATGGGGTGTTCTCCGGCTGCACAAGCCTGACCAGCGTGACGATCCCCTCCAGCATTACCACCATCCCCGACTTCGCGTTCTCCGGCTGCACATCGCTGGCCAGTGTGACAATCCCCTCTAGCGTCACCACCATCGGCTCTTCCGCATTCAATTTCTGCACCGCCCTGTCCAGCGTGTCCCTCCCCTCAGGCGTTACCTACCTTGGCAACTGGGCGTTCTCCGGCTGCACCAGCCTGGCCAGTGTGACCATTCCCTCCAGCGTCACCTCCATCGGCGACTACGCGTTCTTCGGCTGCACCGCCTTGTTAAGCGTGACCATTCCCTCCAGCGTCACCTCCATCGGCGTCGGCGCGTTCTCCGGCTGCACCATCCTTGCCAGCGTGACTATCCCCTCCAGCGTCACCTCCATCGGCGACTACGCGTTCTTCGGCTGCACCGCCCTGTTCAGCGTGACCATTCCCTCCAGCGTCACCTCCATCGGCGTCGGCGCGTTCTCCGGCTGCACCATTCTTGCC
>JAQULY010000242.1 GCA_028718445.1 Kiritimatiellia bacterium | reverse complement strand
GCAACCGAGACTATGACTATTACGCGGTTATTGACGCCGTCACGAAACACGGCGACGTCTACACCGTCAAAGGCTTCAACCCCTTCACGGGATGGGGTCCTGACTTCCTGTCGGTGTTTGTTAATAACATACACTATCTTATACCACTGAAGGGCGGCGTTGACACTGCCGACTACACCGCGATCGAGGAGTTGCGCGGCACCTTCTACCCGCTGGAGATGACGCTAGATAACCAGTTGGAGTGGAATGGCACGCATCCGCGCCATCACGATACCGATGGCGACGGCATCTACGACGCCTGGGAGTTCTATACCCGGCTAAACCCCCACAGTGCCTCCGACGGTCCCGTCGAAAAGGAGTCTCTCACCGACGGCTTGGTCAATTATGAGGAGTTCCATGCGGCCGTAACCCCGCCAGGCGGTCTCACCAACCATGTCAACTACGCGGCGCCTGGGTACTTCGTGCCAGGCTGGTTCAACAAGCGCTTCCCGACCGACCCTAATGACCCGGACACCGACTGGGACCAGTTGGCCGATGGCGACGGCGGCCTGCTGCACATCTGGCAAGGCGAACGTCCGCGCTTCAACCTGGGCGAGGCACTGCCGACGCCAACCGCCGGATGGGCGCCATTTCTGATCGTGGAGAATGGCGGACTCTGTCCGACCACCATTGATACCGACGAGGATCAACTGCCCGACGCCTGGGAGGGCACCTATGGCGGCATCGGCAGCAATGCGCTAGTGCGCGCCTACCAGCAACTGGACACAAACGGCGTGATGGGCTGGGTCACAACCACCACCTACGTGCCGGAAATTAACGGAACTGTGTGGGATCAGGACGGCGACCCTGACGGCGACGGTCTGGAGAACTATCAGGAGTACATGATCGGCGCCGTCTACCATTGGCAATTCCAGTACAACAACGGAGAGACGGGCTGGACCAACGGCCTCGGCGTTGCGGGTTATGACGCATACGACTTCTTCGACCCCGAATTGTCTGACAATGGCGAATGGTTTATGGGACCCGGCGGACGTGCGCCCTATCCATGGGATCCCTACTACATGTTCCCGCACGCATTACCCGTATGGCTCTTCAGTTTCCTGACCGGCACCGAGGGGCCGGCGCCGCTACCCGGCGTCACCATCGAGGTCGGCGCCAACAATGGCCCATGGTACTCGACGGCCAACCCGATGGAACACGACACCGACAGCGACGGCATGGACGACTACTGGGAGGTCTTCCATGGCCTCAACCCGCTCTTCGGCATTTTCGACATTGTGCGCAGCAAGCAGGTGCAAGGTTTTGTATCGGCCAGTTCGACCCGCGCATGGGACGAGCATAATCAGACGGCCGGATGGCCGCCAGACTTCCGCGCCCGTCCTTGGCTGGCGGGATACCTGCTCTCCGACTCCGATCAGGATCAGTTGTCGGACGTGGACGAATCGCTGCAATCCATATCCTTGGATCAGGCGCGCCCACCATACCATCACACCGACCCCAGTCCGCTTTGGTTCACCGACATCAGCTATTCGAACAGTTGGGTCAATCTCTACTACCAAGTCAGTCCGATGATGGCCGAGTACTGGTGGTGGGGAGACGTTTCCGCTGTTGCATGGATGGCGCCCAGTTATGTGTACAGTTTCGAGATGAACGAAGGTTTCGACACCGACAACGACTTCATCGCGGATCGCGCCGAGTTGGTGAGCGATCCCAGCGTCTCGCTGGGCGTGACCGATCCGCTGAACAGTCTGACACCGCCGAAGCGGCGGGCTCTGTATCTCAATGGCACGGCGGCCGCGCGCACCATGCCGCAGTTCATCCATCGCGCCGACGAACTGCACCGTTTCACGGTGGAATGCTGGGCGCGCGCCGAGAACCCCGCCGCCGGCTCGGAGCAGGTGATCATCGAACGCGTGGCGCTCATTCCGCAGGGGCACTTCCAACTGACCAACGCTGCCGTGCTGGCCAACTTCCGCATCGGTCTCGATCCCGATGGACGCCCATTTGTCGGCTACAACGGTCAGGCGTCGCCGCAGATCTTCCAGCAAGCCAAGGCGAGTGCCGCCGGCGCGCTGCTGGCCAATCGCTGGTATCACCTGGCCGGAACCTATGACGGCGAACTGCGCACGGACGGCACCTGGACCGGCATGCTGAGACTATTGGTGGACGGTAAGGAGGCAGCCTCGCTGCCCACTTCGGAACGTCCCATCAATGGATGGGTGATCGGATTGGACAGCGGGGGGGACATCAGTTGGGGTTATGCTTTCGGATCGCCGGTGGTGATTGGGGCAGCCGACAACAATCCCGAAGGCTGGATTGACGGGCATACCTTGATCGTGGGGCCGGGGGCCGGCAGCTCCAAATCCGGGCCGGCGCTCAATCGTTTCTTCCGCGGCTGGGTGGATCAGGCGCGTATCTGGACGGTCGGCCGTTCCGAGGCCGAGATTCAGGAGCACATGTCCCGCCGCTATACCCGCCAGGAAGTCACGGAACTAGCCGTGCCCTACTGGATTGGCGGCGCGGGGCTGCTCTACTGCTACACCTTCGACGATCTGCCCGATCCCGACCATAGCGACGTCTTTCCAAAGGGTTTCGACGGACTGGATGGACGTCCGACGGACTACAGCGGTTCGCCCTTCTGGGCCACGGCTGACGATCGGTCCAGAGTCTACGACGACTATCGTTTCATCCCCTGGATCGAGAACCTGGCCGCACACATTCCGCTGGAGACGCCGCGCGACCAAGGCTCCGATCTCTCTCCGGCGTTGCCGGACGATATGGATGACTTCTTCCCCAACACGGCCAACCCCTACGGGATGGCCTACCGCACTTTCTTCAACTACGGCGGCGAATTCCATCCCTTTGAGGACTTGCCTGGCGGCATTGACAGTCTGCTGACGCAGCTCGACATCGTGCCGCATTATCCCGACCTGCTGCCGCTGTGGTGGGCCGCGGCCGACGAGGATGTGCCCATGTGGGACGGCGCGGGCTATGGCTATGAGCAGTACGACAGCGACGGTGACGGCCTGCCCGATTGGTGGGAGATGCAGTACGGTCTCGATTACCTCAGCACGGAAGGCGACTTCGGCGCCGATGGAGATCCGGATGGAGATGGCATCTCCAATGACTGGGAGTACCGTCTGGGACTCGACCCGCGCTACCGTTATTCGCTTGACCCCAACGGTTATGTGGACGATGGCCGTCAGGACAGCGATGGCGACGGCATCGTCAATCTGCACGAGCTGACCATCTACATGACCGATCCCAGCGACGCGGACACGGACGATGACGGCTATGGTGATGGCGAGGAATTGACCGCGGCGTGGAAGCCGACCGATTCCTCCATCCCGTACGTTGACCGTGCGCTGACCTTCACTGGCGGCAATGCCACCGACAATGTCGTGACCGTTCGCGACGAAATCGACAATGTCGTTACGGAACGGCACAGCGCTGACGAGTGGACGATCGAATGCTGGGTCAGCCCCGGCGCCAACGCCAACGGAATATACCCGATCGTCAGCCGCCGCGTTCCTGCGACCAACAGACGCAACTACGAGATTGGGATCAGCAACGGCGTGCCCTATGCGGCCTTTGACGGCAGCGAGAACGGAGTCGCGGTAGGCTGCGTATGGAACGTTCCGCTGCAGACCAACACATGGACGCATCTGGCGGCCCGTTTCGAGTTTGGAGGGGACTTCGATCAAAACGTGTTGTCGCTTTTCGTGAACGGCGCGCTCGCCGCATCGGCGCGCACCGGCTGGCGGTCCGCCGCCGGCCCCGGCGACGTGCTTCTGGGTTCCGAGGGCTTTGTGGGCCAGATCCGGAATGTGCGCCTCTGGAAGATACCTCAGAGCGATGCGCAAATCGCCGGCATCATGCGCGACGAGTTGCTCGGAGGAGACGTGGACGGAGGCGTGCTGAGCCTGACCGGCAACGGACACCTCAAAGAGAACGCGGCCACCGTCCTGGACAACGGCTACACGATTGACATGCTGGACGAGAACTGGACGCTGGAGTGCTGGATCCGCACGACCGACAAAGACGGCGGCCTCATCATTGCCCGGCGCAACCAGGCGAACACCACTGACACGGACTTCAACTATGCGCTCACGCTGGCTCCCAACGGCGCCTTGCTGGGCCGTTTCGGCATTGAGTATGTGGTTGCCCACAATGACGGAACCTACGATCTTCAAATGGACATGGGTATCAACAACATGTTGGGCGAGATCGTGGTCAACGACGGAAAGTGGCATCATGTAGCCTACGTACGAGACGACACCACCTGCCGCCTCTATGTCGATGGAATCTGCGATGTCTCGCAGCCAAGGCTTTTCGTGCCGTTTATCTCCGAGCCGATAGTGGCCGCATGGGTACGCTCAATGGAGGGGCCGGTGGTCCTTGGCGAGGACATTGCCGGTTCGCTGGACGAATGCCGCATCTGGAATCGGGCGCTCGATCAGGATGCGTTGGTTGAGGTCAGCTCCCATAATCTTCTGGGTGACGAAAACGGCCTGATATCCTACTTCAACTTCGACTTCCAGTTGCAGTCCACGGCCGACGAGCGCTCCTACCTGCGCGATCCGTCCTCGGAATACGGCATATACATTGACGAGGCGACGCGCAGCCTGGAGGCGGGTGCGCCGATTTCCTATGATCCGCTGTTTACGGTGCAACGGATTGCGCTCCTGGGGGTATTCCTGTGCAACGACGGCGGCGAGTATGTCGAAGACCGCGTCTGGCGCATCGGGCTGCCGCCCTTCGACAACGAGAAATACGCCGGGCAGATGGGCGCCGCCACCATGTGGGCGCCGCAGTCGCCCACATTCTGGATCAACGGCCAGGACACGGATGGGGACGGTCTGCTGGACGCATGGGAGCGCAACAACGGCCTCGATCCGTTCGACGCGGACTCGGACGACAACGGCGTCTCCGATCTCTATGACGACTGGGATCGCGACGGACTCTCCAACCATGCCGAGTACCTTGCTGGAACCAATCCGTGGGTATTCGATTCGGATGGGGACGGCATTAGCGACTACGAGGATACTTCCGCCGGCAGCGCGCGCATGAACGGCGTGCGCTGGACGGACAACGACTACGTCGAAGACTACTGGGAAGCTCAGTATGACGAGAACTTCAGTTCCCCAAGCTACTACGACGAGCACTATGATCGTGACGGCGACGGCTGGAACAACTGGTCCGAGGCGCGTGTGGCAACGCCGACACGTCCTGATATGGAACGTGGTCCGACCGTCACCGGCGGCGTGGGCGCAGTCGAATTCCCATTGCCTAACCTGATCGTGAAGGCCGCATACAATGGTTTTCGTGATCTGAGTCAGGTAATGCCGACGCTGGTCGTGCATGCCTACACGGATCCCTACATGAACGGCATGCCTGACGCCGTCTATGCGATGCCGCTGGGCATACCCTATCAGTGGCCGCTGACGGTCACGCTCACCGCCAACGACCTGACCATGGGACACCTGCGGCAGGGCACGAACTGGTTCCATGCCTTCCTTGATCTGGATGGCAGTCAACGCCAGACCATTGACCCGTCCGTCACGTGGTTCACGTGGACTGCGGGCGAGCCGGCGGCTGTGGCTGATGGACAGATTCCGGGCAACGACATCGGCTGGGATCGCAACGAGTTGAGCTTTGTCTTTACGGATGAGGCACGCAGTTACGCCCGCCTGTCGTGGGATAGTCTGCTGCCAAACGGGGACAGTGCCCCGCACACCATCGCCATGTACCATGCCGTTGGCGGTCAGCTTGTGTTCTCGCGCATTTTCCATGCGCCGCGCACCTGGCTGCACGAGGGCGACATCATGGCGGCCAAGGCCCAACAGTTTGGTTTGGCCTGGGGCGTGGCCAACGGGGTCTCAGTGTACCGCTGGACGCTGGACGGAATAGACCGCGGTTTCATCACCAACTCCTATTCGACCACGCTACCGGCGCCGCTGACGGTCTATCCCAAGAACAGTGTGCTGCGTGGCGCGCGGCCGGAGTTTGCTTTCCGCATGGCGCCCGAGGCGACCGATTTCGACTTCGAGCTGCGTCGCGGTTCGACCGGCGGCACCGTGGTTTACAGCGGCCGTCAGCTAGCGCCCACGCGGCGCGCCGTGGGGACGACGACCAACGATCTCTGCCTCTGGCGGTTCCCATACCAGGCCGGCAGTGTTCTGCCGAGCGGACAGGCGTTCACCAATGGCGTCTACTACTGGCGCGTGAGGGGCTATAGCCCGGCGGCTAACGCCGGCAGTGCCTACTCCGATCAGCCCTCCTTCAGCATCGCCGTGAACGCCAGTCCCACCAACAACGGCGGCATGGGATGGTTCGCTGTCCACATCCGGTATCCCGGCTTGACGGCAATCAGTAACGGCGCTCCCGTTCGCGTCCAGGCCTTTAACTCGCGTAGCTTCAACGGTATCGCGGCGGCGGAGGTGCAGATGTCCACGACCGGAACGGTGACGCTGGCGGGTCTGACGCCCGGCGAGTACTATGTCCGCGCCTACGTGGACCAGAACAACAACCGGCAACGCGATAGCTGGGAATCCTACGGCTATCTGAGGGATCAGAATAGCGCCGTCAAACCCTTCAGAGTTGTCGGCATTCAAGCCTCTGCGCTCGGGCAGACGCCAGCGGCGACCATAACCATACGCGACGCCGACAGCGACAACGATTTGATACCCGATGCGCTGGAGTACATCATGCACGGTGCCGGCGGCGGCGATTGGCTGGCCGTGGCCGGCCCCGGACCGATTACCTCCAGTCCCGGCTATTCCGACTTCGATGGCGACGGTCTCAACGACTTGTCTGAGCTCGACGCCGGCACAAGCATCTTCGTCGCTGACAGTGACGGTGATGGGATCGGCGATCTGCTAGACCGCAACCTGGGCTTAAATCCGATGGGAGCGGAGTACTTGACCATCGCTGCAGTCGCGTCCGGAGACAGCGATCTCAGCCTGGTCTGGCGTTTTGGCCGCCTGACGAGCGACGGCAGCGTTGAGCGGCTGGGCGGTAGCCTCGGAATTGTGCAGCTTGAGCTACCGGTCACCTACGTGGTTGAGCATACGGCTTCGCTGACGGAGCCCGACTGGCAGCCGATCACAAACGTTGTGACCCGCGACACCAGCGGGATCGTGACGGTGACACCGGTGCAGGGCTCGGCCAGCGGCTTCTTCCGCGTGCGCATGTTCGCGGAGTAAGGCGTGCGGAATGCGAACGCGTTCGCTGCGAAAGCAGTTGCGCGTTCGCTCCGCGTTTGATAACAAGAAACAGTGATTATTTGCGATGAAAGGACGGCTGTAATGATGCGTCGTTTGTTGATGGCGGCTGGTGCGGCATGTGTATTGTTCGGAAGCGGTTGCGAATGGTCCGGTTCGGGTGACGAAGACTCCTGGGACGATTCCTATTCGTGGGTCAATTTCAGCGGGACCTACCGGCTCTACAACGTTGTGGATCCTGAAGATGAGTCCACCAGCAATCAGATTCAGGTTACGGGAGAAGGACAGGGCGTCACCGGCGCGACGGACACCTACAGCGGAACGCTCGCGCACAGACCGGTGGTGGCCGGATCGGTAACCATCAACATCGGCGGCACGACCTTCACGGACGATGGAACCGGTTCGCTTTCGGGCGGACAGGGCGGAAGCATCAACTGGGGCACGGGCGCATGGAACGCCAAGACTAGCGGCACGCCGCCTGTATCGGGTGTCGGCATAACCGCAACCTACAAGTATCTCGTATCCAGCACTGTGGTCGCGGGCGGTTCGCCAATCACAAGCCTGACGGTCAACCAGCAGGGCAATCTGATCAATATTCGCGACAACAACGGCGCCGCCTACAGTGGACGGGTCACTGGCGCCAGCGTGCCCGAGGACGGCCGCAGCGCCGCCAGCAACATCCGGATGGTTTTCTATGCTTCCAGCGGCAAGTCCAAGATCAACGGCACCCTTGCGGGCGATTGGTCCGGCACGGGCGAAGGTACGTCTGGTACGCTGGCGAACCGTCAGCTTGAGGGCACCTAC
>JAQULY010000241.1 GCA_028718445.1 Kiritimatiellia bacterium | reverse complement strand
GGTTGTAAAGTCGGCCGGTTTCGCGGTTCTGCCAGCTTTGCCAGAACGCGATGGCCTTCCGGTGGTTCTCCTCCGAGTAACCCGGCAGGCTCTCCAGCGGGAACAGGTTCAGCAGCTCGACCCAGACGGCGACGGTTTCCTGCTCGTCCTTGTCGCGCGACGCCCCGCGGGCAAGGAACCAGATGCCTGTCTCCCGGAAGGAGGCTTCCGCCGCCGCCAGCAAGCGCCGGCCATAGGCCTCGCGGCTGCGCTTCAGCCATGCGGGCATATCCGCGGGTTGCCGCCGGCGGGTTGTCTCGAGCATCCAGTGGGCGTAGGTGCGCTTTGCGGCGGCACCGGCCGCCTCGTCATTCATCTGGTTCATCGATCATCCTTTGCGGAGGGCCTACTGGAACGTCACGCGGCCGAATTGCGCCGGATCGGGGAACGACTCGTGCTGGGGCGACCAGGTCGAGAGCTCGCGCAGCGGCACGCGCTCACGCCCGATGTTGAACCCCCAGGTGTCGCCGGGCTGGGGCGCTCCGCCCAGCACGGAGAGGGGAATTGCGATCTCGACCGACCACCCGTTCGGCTTCTCCCGCACCACGCGCTGCCATTCGGGGTCCCATTCCCGGGTCTCGGTGACGGTCGTCTTGCGCCCCTCCACCTCGCGGACCTCGCTGCGGCTGTCGTACCACTCGCCGCCGGCGCCGACGATGAAGTGCATCCGGGAGACGCCGTCCAGCCGGCGGTCGATGAGCAGATCCACGCAATCGCTGTCCCACACGCTGCCGTCCCGCGGCAGGTCGGGACGCGCGATCCGCCTGTCCATGTGCGGCTCGACGCAATCGACCAGCACATAGAGGTTTGTGTCATCCCACGCCAGGTAGGCGGTCGTCGGGGCCTTGGGCTTCGCGTGGCTGTCGAGCAGGACAAAGTCGCCGAGTGTAACGCCTTCCTCGAGGTAGGCGTTGTCCACCTCGCCATCCAGGGTCGGGGGCGGGCGGAAGCCTCCCTTGAGCTTGTGGGCGGCGACTTGCCTGCGCGGCACGGCCGGCTGCATCCGCGCATCGTCTTCCCGCAAGTCCGGCAGCGCTTCCGTTGTGATCGGTTGGTAGAAGTCTCCACCGGCCAGGGGTACGACCGTGGGATCGAGCGTGCGGACGGCGGTCGCGAGGTGATGCCGGGCCAGGTCCCATGCATTGCTCTGGGAGGCGGCATAGGCAGCCTGCTCGAGCTGGGAGACGTCGGCGGCGTCCGGCCGCTCCTTCAGAAAGCGCACCAGCGTGATGAGCGCCATGTCCTCGAAGAGGTCGTGCCAGGCAAGGCTGCGGTCGGTCATCAGCATCGAACCCGGCCCGTTTCCGGCGGCCAGCAGGGCGTTGCAGCCGATCCGGTTGGCGTAGAGCATGCCCGCCGGCGACAGCCGCCACATCAGGATGGAGTCAATGCCGTGGAACCGCGTGTACCAGTGCTGGCGCCGCATGGCCGAGTAGTCGGTCACGTGCAGTTGTCCGCTGATCCAGAAGCTGTGGATGGCGCGCGGCCTGTCCGTCCCCGCTCTGCGGAGCAACTCGGGGTCCCGCTTCCACCGCTCGAACAGCTCGGCGCGCGGCCGCACGAGCTTGTCGACGTACTCGTGCACGCCCTCGTCGCGGCCGCAGTAGTAGAAGAGCTCTGCGATGTCGTTGGGCAGTCTGCACTGGTACTGGTCGTCGACGCCGGGCTGCATGAACGAGAACCAGCAGGGGTTGGGGGAGTCGCGGATCAGGTCGCCGACCCAGCGCGCGACCTCCTCGACGGGCATGTACCGCCGGCCCTTGTAGCCGCCGAGGATCTCCCACATCTCGTCGCCCAGATAGACGCGTGCGCGATAGGGCACGCAGGAGGGCCGCAGCGTCAGGTCTTCGCGCAAGCGCTTCACAAACTCGTCCGGCGGCCGTCGAAAATAGGCTCTCTGGCCCGCGTCCGCGGCGGGCTGGTGTCCCGTGTTAACCTCGATGTACTGGCGCAGAAAGGCGTTGTCGCGCGTCCAGGCGCCCCTCCGGACGCCCTGCTCCCCCACCGCGCGGAGGTATGCATCCACCTCCTCCCGGGAGAAGTCCGGATGGTACATTCCGAAATAGACCGGATGGTAGCCCCAATCCAGCAGCCCGAACCGGCGCATGTCCGCCGGCGCCAGGACGCCCCCGGATCCATATGGATCGACCAGGATGTTTACGGACACGCGCAGGCCGAGAGGCAGCGCGCCGTCCGCCCCGTCGGACGACCAGGTCAGCGTGAAGGCGTAGTCGCCCAGGCTGTCCTCGACGGGCTTCACGCGCAGCCAGACCGTCGTCTCCCCGCCGGCCGGAACCGCGACGGCGGGCGCGGCGCCGTCCCAGAAGGCCTGCTGCCGGTAGCGCAGAACCGTGCCGGGGCCTTTCACGGGCTGCGGGTCGGATTCCACCAGGGCCGACTCCATCCAGTCGGCCTTCTCCAGGGCGAAAGCGAAGACCCGGCCGGTGGCGCCGTCGTTGCGCAGCGCCAGTTCGTAGACCCCCGGCAGCGGGTTGACGCGCGCCAGCTTCACCGGTCGCAGCTCCCAGCCGTTGAAGGCGTTGGGCCACAGGCGCGTCGTGTACGATTGCTCGGACAAGACGCGGACCGGTCCCGGGGCGGGACCTGCGGGCGCGGCCGGCGCGAACGCGGGCCGCGCCACGTCGTCAAGGCAGGCGGCGCCGCGCTCGCCGATGCGGAAATCAACCCGGAACGCCTCCCGCGTGGCGGCGAAGTCGAGGCGCCGGATCGCGCCTCCGGCCAGGTAGGTGAGCGCGCCGTGCCGGGCCATGTATTCCCCGAAGGGCCTCTCATGGCGCTGCTCCTCGGGGTGCTGCTGCGCATAGGCCACGACCCACTCCCAGCCCAGCTCGCCGGAATCCAGCCAAATCTCCTCGTTCCGCGCCGCCACGCCGTCGCACTTCACCTCGACGGAAGCGCCGCGATAGCCAAACAGGGCCAGGCGGGCCGCGGGTTCCAGCGTCCGCCGCCGCTGCAGCAACTGGCTGAACCGCACGGGCGCCTGGCCGTCCGCGGCGAGGTAATGGTACGGATGTCCGCCAAGGTACATTCGCACCTCGCGCGGACCCCGGGTCCACGCGGTCTCGACCAACCCGCCCGCATGAATGGCGATGCGCCGCGAGCGGTCGCCGGCCTGCCAGAGCAATACGACGCGCTCCGCGGACTGCTCCGCCACGTCCACCCGGCCGGTCGGCGCCCATTCGGGAGCGTGCTCCCGCAGGTAGCTGCCTTGGAACGAGGCCGCGAGCAGGCGGGGACGCATCCCCTGGATGAGGCCGTCGTCGCACCCGACCAGCAGCCGCCCGAACGGTCCGCGCACCAGGCACATCGGCTTCTTCCGTTCCAGTCCCGCGAGCATCTCCCGGGCCTGCCGGGCGTTCCAGGGCGAGAGCGAGGCGGAGTGCTGGTATGTCGCGGAGCTGACGGTCGGCTGTGTCCGCAACGGCAGCCACTCGCCGTACTCGATGCGGTCCACGCGCAGGGTGGGAGACGATGCGTTCAGTGCCTGCCACCCGGCGGGCGTCTCGCCCCGCGCCGACAGGACCATCAGCGTAAACACGAGGAAAAGCAGGCGACGGGGTGGTTTCATTGGCATGCTTAACTTCCTTCGGCAGGATCGTTCCGAGGGACCGGACGAAGGTCGCCCGGCGCATTCCCGGCCGCCCTAGCGGATCAGAATCGCCGTGCCCAGGGCCGGCGGGGGCAGTTCGTAGGCGCCGATGTCATACTCCGCCGTGCCGTTCCAGTTACCGTCCATCGGGCGGGAAGCACCGTCAAGATCGTTCGTCACCATCGCGAGCGTCATCCCCTTGTCAACGCAGGGCGAGCTCGATCTCAGGCGGTAGTCGCCGCCGGCGGCATTCACAAACCGCGGGTTGTCCGTAATGTTACTGACGCCGCCGGCGCCGTAACTGCCAGTGATGCTCTTGACACAGCAGTTCTGGATGTACAACTTACCGTTGTCGTTCTTGATGTCCTCGTCGCCGGTGTTGTCCCAGACGATGCAGTTCTGCAAGTAGGAGATGCTGTAGTCGTTCTCCCCCACACCGCTGCCGCGGGTGTCCGCCGATGTGTTTCCCACGATCGTGCAGTTCCGCACGCCACTGCCGCCGACGGGCCAGATGCCCCCGCCGAGTAAAGCCGCCGTGTTGCCGGCGATCAGGCAGTTTTCGGCAACACAGCCGTAGTACAACGTGACCCCGCCGCCGCTGTAGGTGGTGGTTTTGTTCCCGACGATCACGCAGTTCCGAATGGTCGCGCCGGACTGGTTCACGAAAACTCCGCCGCCGTGATTGACGGCTGTGTTCTTGGTGAACCGGCAGTTCTGAATCGTGCCCTTGGAGAGGTACGCGCCGCCTCCGCTCTCCCCCGCGCCGCAGTTGCAGTTCGTGACCGTGAATCCGTCCACGATGCCGTTGACGTATGCTTCGTTGTGGGGCATGCGGATGCCCCGCCGCGCATTTTCGCCGTTGATGATCGTGTACAGGAAGCCATTGACACTCCGCAAGGCGGTGTTCTTGTTCTGCAGAAGAACCACCTCCGCGCCCGTCCCCGTGTACGTGCCGTTCGTGACCCACACCGTCGCGTTGTTGGGTGCCGCATCCACGGCTGCCTGGATCGAATGGGCCGCGGTGGCCCAGTTCGTGAAGGCGGTGTTGTCGCCATCGGGCGACACATAGTACTGGTCCCACACGGGAATCTCGTAAACGCCCATGTCGTACTCCGCGATCCCATCGCCGTTGCCGTCGAGTGGGCGGGGCGCACCGTTGAGGTCGCTCGTCACCATCGCAAGCGTCCTCCCCTTGTCAACGCAGGGCGAGCTCGATCCCAGGCGGTAGTCGCCGCCGGCGGCACTCACAAACCGCGGGTTGTCCGTAATGTTGCTGACGCCGCCGGCGCCGTAACCGCCCGTGATGCTCTTGACACAGCAGTTCTGGATGTACAACTTGCCGTTGTCGTTCTTGATGTCCTCGTCGCCGGTGTTGTCCCAGACGATGCAGTTCTGCAAGTAGGTGGTGCCGTTGTCGTTCTCCCCCACTCCGCTGCCGCGGTTGTCCGCAGACGTATTTCCCACGATCGTGCAGTTCCGCACGCCACTGCCGCCGACGGGCCAGATGCCCCCGCCGAGATAAGCCGCCGTGTTGCCGGCGATCAGGCAGTTTTCGGCAACACAGTCGTAGTACAACGTGACCCCGCCGCCGCTGTAAGTGGTGGTCTTGTTCCCGACGATCACGCAGTTCCGAATGGTCGCGCCAGACGCGTAAGCGAAAACTCCGCCGCCGTGATTGTCGGCCGTGTTCTTGGTGAACCGGCAGTTCTGAATTGTGCCCTTGGAGAGGTACGCGCCGCCTCCGCTCCCACCCGTGCCGCAGTTGCAGTTCGTGACCGTGAATCCGTCCACGATGCCGTTGACGTATGCTTCGTTGTGGGGCATGCGGATGCCCCGCCGCGCATTTCCGCCATTGATGATCGTGTACAGGCAGCCATTGACACTCCGCAAGGCGGTGTTCTTGTTTTGCAGAAGAACCACCTCCGCGCCCGTCCCTGTGTATGTGCCGTTGGTCACCCAGACGGTGTCGCCGTAACCGGCGGCATCAACGGCCGCCTGAATCGTGTGGGCGGCCGTGGCCCAGTTCGTATAAGTCGTATTGTCGCCATCGGCCGACACAAACCATTCCGTCCCTATCGCCGGAAGCGCCGACAGAGCCAGCGTCCAAATCCATCCAACCGGCGTTGACAGCCTGCCATGTGTCCGGTCTCTCACAGCGCGTTGCCGCCAAACATTCATGATCATCCTCGCCTCCTCATCGTTTATGCCCTGTTTTTCGGATACCAACACGATTCGTCAGTAGGCCAATGCCACCTGAGCTCGGCTTGTAGTCTAGTACACGACACCCACTATTGATTCCATAAATCGGCAACATATTTATGCAAATGCGACACGATGGCTGCCGCGCATGACTCATACAACGAGGCATCAATTTGCCGATTGACCTGCATTGAAAAACAAGCTTAGCATGCCTTTATGAAGCGGGAAACGCCTCAATATTGCGCCGGCCGAAAAACAAAGCCTCGTGGCTGCAAGGTGAACACCTATTGTGACGGGTGGTTCCAGATGATCCACTTGAGGTCGGGATTAGTTCACCTCGTCGCTCAGCGTCTCGACGTGCGCCTCGGCCGCGATGATGTTCTGCTGCTTCCCGTGGAAAGCTGCTGGGAGTATGAATGCCGCGACAGCTATAAGGCTACCCTATGAAAAACGACACCATCCAAGTCACGTTCGGAAAGAGACTCGCACCCCTGAGATCCATTCACGGCGCCAATATGGGCCCGCTGTGCTTCGATGGCGCCACCGACTTGTCGAAACAGCATCGGCAACTCGGATTCCCGACCGTTCGGCTGCATGACTGTCCCTACTACTACCGGGGCGCCGTGGATGTTCCCTGCATCTTCCCTCTCTTCCATCTCGCCCCGACCGATCCACTGAACTACACTTTCGCGCGAACAGACGCCTATCTCCAGTCGATCCTGGATTGCGGCAGTCAAATTGTCTACCGACTGGGCGTCAGCATCCAGGGACACCCCAAGTACAAGTTCGATACACAGCCGCCAACGGACTACGGAAAATGGGCTGGAATCTGCGTCAATATCATCCGCCACTATAATGAGGGGTGGGCCAACGGATTCCATCACAACATTCAGTACTGGGAAATATGGAACGAGCCGGATAACGGACCGGGTATGTGGGAGGCCTCGTTCGAGGAGTTCATCGAGTTCTATGTCACGGTGTCCCGCCTCATCCGCCGACAGTGCCCAAACATTAAGATTGGCGGCCCGTCCTTCAACGATGAGACACGGGACATCGACAGCAAGCTGCAGCGCCATATCATCCCGTTTTTGGAGCGCGTCAAGGCCACGGGCAGCCCGCTCGACTTCCTCTCATGGCATGGCTACCCGGATTCGCCGCGTCAAGTGACGGGACCCGCGCGGAAACTGCGGAATACTCTGGACGACTTCGGGTTTACAGAGACGGAGAGCCATTTGACCGAGTGGAATATCGCTCCGTATCTGAACACGTGGGGCGGAATGGGAACTGACCCGCACATCCGGAAGTACCGCGAGCATCGTCTCAAGGGCATGGAGGGCGCAGCATTGGCCATGGCCTGTCTGATGGCTTTCCAGGACATTCCCGTGGATATGACCAACTTCTATGACGCGGGAAACGGCTCGTTCGGGATGTTCTACTTCGATGGCACGCCCTGCAAATCGTTCTACGCGTTCAAGATGTTCAAGGCCATGCTGGATTATACTCCATGGCGCGTTGTTGTCTCAGGAAGCGATCCGGACGATGGCCTCGGAGTGATGGCCGGTGAATCCGAAAACGGCTCCAGGAGGCTGATCGCCGCTGTGAATCTGAGGACCCCGCAAGTCCCGTGGACGCTGGAGGTCGGCGGGTTGCCCGATACCCCCGTCGAGATGCGTGTCCATGTCGTGGACTCAAACAACAACGGCGCCCTCGAACGTGTGGAAACAATCCGTGGCCCTGTGGCCCGCGTGAATCTGAGTATCACCCCACACACAATCCGGGTGATCGAGTTGATAGATCCAGAGCACCCGGACCGTATTCTATAGGAGGGATGTTGTCCAACTGAAGGCGTCAGAGCAGCTTGCGGTCCGCCTCGACAAGTCCACCCCCGGTTTCGGTAAAATGTCCGCACAAACCGAACCACCGGCCCTCAAACGCAACGCTCACTTGACCGCACACGGTAGGTTGGAGTAGCCTAACAGCAGCTAAAGGCGGAGACGCGGTGGGCGGTACGCGTCAAGGAGTCCGAAGATGGCTACAACGCTGCACATCACCAGCGGCGACACTGCCGGCGGCAGTCTTGCCAAAGCCGGTCTTCCGGGAGAGATCCTGGTATGGCATGACGTGCTGTATGACGGGCGCCGCAGTCCGGGATGGCCGGACGGCCGTGTCCTTGAGGAACGCGCGTCTTTCCTGGCGACCAGCACGGCGGGAGGTTTGAGCCGTGAGTGTGCGCT
>JAQULY010000240.1 GCA_028718445.1 Kiritimatiellia bacterium | reverse complement strand
CTGTAGCAGAAGACCACCGGCCCGCGCATGAAGGCGACTTTCCCCGCTTGCAGCTTGCGCCCGCGCACCAGCCGAACCTTCATCGGCATGTCCAGCGCAACGACGTCGCCTTTCTTCCACGAGCGCTTTATCGCCAGCCAGCCCTCCGCCTTCGCCGGGCCCTCGATTGGCTTTCCGTTAACAGACACGGCGGCCGTTTGACACCATCGCGGAATGCGCAACGTCACGGCGAACTCGGCCGGCCGTGATGGCTCCACGGCGAGCGCCACCTTGCCCGAATTCGGATAGTCCGTTTCCTGGCGCAGCCGCACCGACAGGTTGTCGGCAACCTGTATCTCGGTCTCTGAAGCCGTGTAGAGGTTCACCCACACGCCCCCTTCAGCCCTGTAATAGATCATCCGCGGCAGTTCCGCCACAATGCGACGCCAGTTGCCCGGGCAGCAGTAGGTGTCCAGACGATAGTAGACGCGCGGACCTTCCGCTGCTGTGAAGTAACGCAACTTGCGACCGTCGGGCGACTGAGCCGCAAACAGGGCGTTGTACATCGCCCTTTCGATCATGTCGCCATACAGACTCTTGCCGTCAATCTGCAACAGACAATGCGCCATTCTCATCAGATACGCCGTGGCGCAGCTTTCGCCCAGATCTCCGCGCAAATCCTGAGTGTCGTGAAAGTTTTCCTTCAGGCTGCACGTGCCGATGATGGTCAAACCGTCATGTTGGGTTAAAGACTCCATCACTCGATGACTGCCCGTAAGGTAGTTCGTATCTTGTTCTTCTTTTGCGCGATACACATATAGTTGCGACATATGAAAAGCCATCCCGCTATAAGCGTGACCGACCACCCCGCCCTGTGCCTGAGAACCTCGGAATTGGGAGTTGTCGAAACATTTCAGGTATCGGGGATCCTTCGTGACCTCGTATAAGGTGAAGAAAGCTTCTTGATAACCGATCGTGGCGTTGCCGGTGCGGGTGATTATATAGTCGCCCAGCTTGCGGGCCGCTTGCAACGACGCCGGGGTGTCGAAATAGCGATAATCGTTAGCTAGGGCGAGAATGATGTAAACCATCTCGTGCAGATCCCAAAGCGTCTTGATGCGCAGGGGTTCCGGAAACACGCCGATATACCCATCCGCCTGCTGGCTGGCAATCAGGTCCTTGATCACCCGATCCTTGAACGCGATGACCCTCGGGTCCTGGGTGTGCCAGGCAAACCCGACGGCCGCGTCGATCATTTTGCCGATCCCTATGTAATCGCCGGCCCTGGCTTCCTTGTTGGCGGACTTGAATCGCCTAAGGAAGTCGTTCTCAACATCGAGTTGCAGGAGGTTCTTCTCGATCGTCAGAGCGATGCGCCTGCCAATTTCGCCGTCCACTTTGACACGTACCGGATCAATGGATTGCATCGCGCCGCGGAACGGCTGCGCGCTGCCGGACTCGGCCCTGCGGCCGAACAGCCGCTCGACGTTGCTACTGAAGATTAACGCCAGTTCCGCTTCCGGAAGCCCCACGTCCGTCGTCCGCTTGATCGACACCGGCAGCGTTAATTTCTCCCATTTCGGCGTGGCGGAGTGATCCGTTCCAAAGATCAGACGTTTTGCTCCCACGGCGTCATATGTATGCCGGATCACCTTGGTCTCCATGCCCGATATGTCGAAGTAAACCTTCGGGTTGTCGAAAAAGACGTCCATCTTGTCAATCCCGCCATTGGATTCTCCGATATGGGGAATAATCACCGTCAATTCCGGATTATCCTTGATGAAGCGCACCGTGGGTTCGAACTCCTCTTCCAACAGAACCGGGAGGTTGAGCTTCTTGATCGCGGCCTGGAACGCCTTGCAGGCCGGCGTGTCATAGTCGTACTTCGGCTCGTTATCGTGCCTATGCCACTTGATTCCGGCGTACTGGTCGAGATTCGTGGGAATGATGTAATCGGTCCAGACGGTGTAGAGCGGATATATGTCCGGTTCGCCCTTGGCCACCGCCAGAACATATTCGTTCGCCGCGTTTCTTTCCTCAGCGGTGTTGTTGCGGCGATAGATGTCTTCGGGAAAAGCCATAATGACGGCGCCGCTGGCGTTGACTTCGCGCAACTCCTTCCACATCAGGTCCTTGGTATAGGTTTTCACCCCCGGCAGAAGCGAGTTCCCGACATGCACATGACCGTCAATGATCTTTATGTGCCTTCCCACTGCCAGCTCACCAGCCTTATTTACACTGTTCGAAGCGCATTCGTCGGCCCCGGCCAGTCCGGCTAACATCAGTCCGCCACCAATTATTGCCGCCTGCAACATAGTCATCTTCGTTCTCTCCTTTCATACGTCCATTTCGGTGGACGATTACGGGCGACGATTACGGTGGACGATTCGAGAGTGTCTCCTCGTTTTCCGTAGTCGTCGTCCGTAATCGTCCACCGGATCATCTCTTCACACTTTCCTAGCACGCTGGACAATTCCGTGCAACGTCCGGCGATCCTGCTCAGTCGTACTTTGCCCGTCCCTGTCCCAACAAGGGATGCGGAATGCCGTGCGGCGGGCCGTCCAGTTCAAGGGCAATCACCGTGAAGGGCTTGTCCGGCATCCTGGCCGGCAGCCCGATCAACGACACGCGGCCATTCTTCTGGCGGAAGCGCACCGCTTGCCCCGCTCCCAACACACGGGCGGAACGAACCTTGTTGCCGATGCCCGCCACCACCGTGTCCGGTCCGTGGTAGAAGTGCAGCGGCACGTAAGCCGTATGCCCGCGATAGGCCGAGAGTTTCTGATCCGCATAGTTGAACGGATTGCCTTTGGTTCCGTACACCAACTCTTTGTTGCGGGAGATCCACCGCCACGCCGCTTTCAGATCCCGCACGCTGCGCGCGGGAACCGTTCCATCCGCTTGCGGCCCGACGTTCAGCAACAGATTGCCGTCGTTGTGGATGCATATGAGCAGCGTCTTGACCAACTCACGGGGTGTCTTCCAGTCCTCATCGGTCGAGTTGTAGCCCCAGCTTTCGTTCATGGTCAGACAGCATTCCCACGGCTTGCCGGGGCTGGACATGGTGTGTTGCTCGGCGGAGGCGACGTCCTCGTTCAGACAGCAGCGATCGCTGATCAGGATATTGGGCTGAAGGTGCCGGATCTCGGCGTTGAGTTCCGCGACGCCCCAGACCTTCGGATCGGGCGGGCAGGCGTCGTAGAACAGGTAGTCAATCTCGCCGTAGTTCGTCATCAGCGTCTTCAGCTCGGCGTGAACGACACCGATGAAGCGTTTCCAGCCCTTCGGATCGTCTTTCGGCCCGGCCACGAAACCCGGGTCGCCCCAGTCGGCTACCGAATAGTATAGACACGGCCGGATGCCGTTTTCACGGCAAGCCTCGACGAACTCGCGCACCAAGTCGCGACGCGGTCCCGTGCGCACGGCGTTGAATGGGTTGGCCGGACTGTCGAAAAGCGAATAGCCCTCACAGTGGCGCGTGGTCAGGCAGGCGTAGCGCATGCCGACCGACTTCGCCAGTTTCACCCACTCGCGGGCGCACCCTTCGCGCGGCTTGAACCGCTTTGCGACCTGGCGGTACTGGGCCTTCGGAATACGCTCGTAACACATCGCCCATTCATGGCGGCCGTAAACCGAGTAGAGTCCGAAGTGGATGAACATCCCGTATCGGTTTTCAACGAAACGACGAATCGCTTGCGCCGGCGCTTTCAGCGTTCTGTTAATCATGGCTTGCTCCCCGCTCCCTGTGGCCGTGCCGCGTTGCGCTTGCGCAGACCTGTCGCAGCGCGCATGTGCTGCCACGCATGATCATGTCGCCGATCTCCAATTGATGCAGCCAGTGTAATCGCGAGGTTCTGGAAGCGGAATGCTTGCAATCCCCCGTTTTGTGCACGTTTGCACCAGGCGCAACGTCGGCCGGCCGCCGGGCTGCGCGGGCTTTCGGTGAATCCCGGCGCTGTCATATCCGCGCGCACCTGACAATCAACCTCGGCGTCTCCATCAGTCCGGCCGGCAGACTCACATGCGCCGGCCTCCAATGACGCAGTCCCGGTCTGAAATTGCAGCAGTCATCCGCATGCAACGGCCCCAGCAGGTTGCGCCGCCCGGCATGCAGCGCGAGTTCCAGCCTGACGCGGCGCTTGCCGGCAACTGCCTCGGTTATATCCAGCTCGTGCGGCGGCCAAGCCACGCAGCCCGCGTCCTGGCCGTCAACCAGAACCCGAACGACAACGCCTTCCCAACGTCCCAGTTTCAGCACGACCCGCCCGCCCCTGTGCGCCGGCACTCCGGTCTCCAGAGAATAGCTCACGGCGCCGGTGAAACTGCCCAAGCCGTAGCGCGCCCAGTCTCCCAGGCCGATGCGCTCCGGCAGCAGGGAAAGCACGGCCATGCCGCATGCGTCGCGCCGAGCGCTGAAAGCGCCCAGGAGGTAGACAGCCTCGATGCCGGCTTCGGCCGTGTAGGTTGTCGTAAGGGTTAGCGTGTTCCATCCGGCGTTAAGGGCTCCCGCGGGAATGGCGATCTTGCGAAAGGCATGGTCCAACCACCAGCCCTGGTCATGCAGCGGGAGCGACTTGCCATTCAGCGCGCAGCGATGCTCACCCGGGCGCTCCAGCACCAGCCAGAGCTTGTCCGGGGGCATCGTTTCAATCTGAAAGCCATAGGTTATCCTGACCGCGTTTCCCGGCGTTCGCTTCCGATCCGGTCGCCGTGCCCAGGGTTGAAACAGGTCGTTACGGGGAGGAAGCCCCAGCGTGGCGCGCATGATGCCATCGAGCTTGAGAACCTCGAACGGACCATGCGTCTGTTCGCCGGCGGTCGCTTCGGCCAGATCCAGCGCCACGGCATTCGGTTCCGATAGCGCGTAGTCACAGTCGCGCAACTTGAGGAACTTGGAGGACGCCGTTACGAATCTTTTCCGGCCTGCGTCGGCCTTCAGGATCGAGTCGGCTGCTTCGCTGACAAATAGCCGGCTGCCGCACGGCGCCAGCGAGGTGCGCAGCCGCGTGCGGCCGTCCCGCGATGTGGCGTCGTCGATCCGTTCGATCCGGCCCGTCGCGGCATCCAGCTCGAACAGGCGGCCGCGGGCGGGAATTTCGACCTCAAGCTCGCCGGACGCCCGGTCCTGGCGATTGTGGGTGATGAAGACGACGGACACGCCGGTCTTGTCGTCACGCCGCCACTGGCAAAGACAGTCGGCATACTCCCGGCCGCTCGCGCGCGACCGCACGGAGACCCCGCGCAGACCAGCGCGGGCAAGCGTCTCGGCAAGTGCGCCGAGTTTCACGCGCCTGCCGAGTTCCTTGATGACGGCAAGCCCTCCCGGTTGCTCGTGCAGCGCGAGTTCGCCGGGGCTCTCTACTCGCAACAGCTTTCCGCCCGCCTGCACGAACCGGGCCAGCAGGTCGGCCGTGCTCTCCCGAACGCGGAGCATCGGCGGCACAACCACCGCCCGGTATGAGGCCAGGTTGACCTTGAGCGAGACGCCAGTCACCGAACCGTGCCGGGCGAGAATGTCCTCGTCAACGTAATCGAAATCGCAATGTGCCCGGAGCAGCGCCGCTTGAATCTCGCTCAGGCAGCCGTCGAGCGCCTGGGCGATCGGATTCGTGGCCGGATTGCCGTACCAGTGTCCTGGAGAGCGGGCCGGAATGATGAAGGTTCCCCAGACGCTCTCGATCGGATGCAGCACCGCGACATCGCGAACGGTCTCGCCCAAGGCCAGCGCGACATGCAGGCGCGCGAAGTAATCCTCAACCGTCCGGTATGAGCGCCACCATGCGGATTGGTGCGAAATGGAGGCCGGATAGTCACGCTTGGCCTCTCCTTCCATGGTGTACCAGGCGTGATGCTGGCAACGAAGATTAACGCCCAGCGCGGCCTGCCAGTCGCCGACCGCCTTGTGCTCGGCAAAGTTGAAGTTCCAGCCTGTGCAGCCATACATCTCGCTAAGCATGCGCTTGCGCCCGAACTGGCGGCGAACCGACTCGCATTGCTTGACGCTGGTGAACTCGGGCTTGTCGGCGCCTGCGCGCGAGAGCCCCTGCGTACCAAGGATATCCACGCCGGGAGCGTGCATGTACTCGTAAAACCGCATCGCCGCGCCGACCGCCTGGGTCTGACGGATCAGCGTCGGCTCCTCCAGCACGTGTCCCGTGAACTCAAGGCCGGCCTTTTCGCAGAATTCGTATATTTTACGCGCGAAGGCATTGACGAACAAATGGGTGAGGCAGTCGCGGTAATCGAGACGGGCCTGCGAGAACCGTGAGCCTTCGACGACGAAGAACAACTCGGGCAAATGGTCGAGCAGATCGTAACCGTGGCGCTTGCGGAACTTCGCGGGCAACCCGGCTGTCCATGGCGCCGTGCCGGAACCCTTGTCGCTGTCATACACCCTCCCGCTGCCGTAGTTCGGCTCATCCGTGAAGATTCCCGGGATCGCCTTGCCGAACTGTCCGCCGTTATGCTTGAGGTATTGCGCGTGCGTCACCTCGATGAAACGGGCGACCGCCCCCTCGTTCATCGTGTCCAAGTATGTGTAGCCGTTGAAAGCGGCAAGAAGCGGAAATGGTTCCTCAGTAAAGACCAGCAGGCTCTCGCTCTTCCTGAGGGTGACATTCATCTCCCTTTTGAGGCGCCTGACATCGGTCGCCGAGCGCCCGGAGAGCCGCGCCTTGAAGAGCGCCAACTCGCGTCCGGTGGGCCGGAAGGACGCGACCGTTGACAGCGCATCCAAACGCAGGAAGCGCATCCGGTGGCGTTTGTCCTTGGTGACAATTCCGCCGGCCGCGCCGGAGGGCCAGCGGTCCTCGTCGTAAAGCCAGGTCTCCAAGCCTTCGGTCGCGGCCTGCTCAGCACAGGCCGCGACCAGCTTGAACCACTCTTTGGAGAGATACGGGGTCTTCAGCCCGGACCGGGCATGGATGAAGGCTCCACCCAAACCCATCTCCTTGAACACCGCAAGTTGGCGGAGCAGTTCGCTCCGCTCCAACTTGCCGTTCCAAGCCCAGAAGGGTTTGCCGCGGTAGGCGCATCCCGGGTTCCTGAAAACATCGCTGAAACTCATCAATCTCCAATCTTGGGGCGCCGCCAGGTCCGTAGTGTTCTGCGGGCACAACCTTTACCTGACAAGGATGACAACGCCCCTGGAAAAAGGAACGGGATACAGCACCATGACGATGCCGGAACCGCCGCTGCCACCCGTTCCCACATTGGCGCCGCCGCCACCGCCCCCGGAAGTCGGGACCGCGTTCGTGCCGCTGCCGCTGTTGGAGCCCGCGCCGCCGCCGCCGCTGCCGCCCGCGCCGGCCGTATAACCGTTGGCGCCACCACCACCGCCGCCGCCGGCAAACCAGCCCGACGCGCCATAACCGGCCGTGAACAGACCTGTCAGGTCCGTGCCCGCGCCGCCGCCGCCGCCATTCCAGTAGCTGGGAGAATCCTGGCCCGCCACGCTGGCGCCGCCGCCGCCGCCACCACTGCCTTGGGACGATATGCCCGCGCCGCTGCCGCCATTATGGCCCTGTAAGACCGTTCCGGAGCCACCGGCGCTGCCCCTGCCGCCACCGCCACCCGAACCGCCGTTCAGTCCGATCGTATTGTGGGGGCCGCCACCGCCGCCGTACGCAACGATGGCGCCCAACGACGAGTTCTGACCACTGGCGCCAGTTCCGCCCCAGCCCGCCCCAGCCCCTCCCGCGCCGACTGTCACGGCATAGGTGTCGTCCAACGTGACGTTCGTCACGATCAAGCCGCCCGCACCACCGCCCCCAACGCCGCCGCCGCCACCACCGGCCAGGACGGCTACCGCGCAGTCCAACGAGCGGGAGGAATTGACCGCGAACGTGCCGCTGTTCGTGAAGACGTGCAGGACATAGCCGCCGCCGGTCGCAATCGTGCCGCCGGTCGCGACCGGTGTCGTGGCCGGCTCCAGCGCGCGAGGCGTGCGGTAACTCACCAGCACAATGCCTGAACCGCCCTTGCCACCGAGGGCGATATAGGAGCCGCCGCCACCGCCGCCGGAATTGGCGAGACCGTCGGCGCCGGTGCCGCCACCGTTGCCCCCGCCATTGCCGCCGCCACCCAGACCGCCCGTGCCGCCGGCGCCCGTGCCGCCGCCGCCCGCACC
>JAQULY010000239.1 GCA_028718445.1 Kiritimatiellia bacterium | reverse complement strand
GTTGTGGCAGGTTTAGTCGTTGGAGGAATGGCGACGGGGTCTCTGGCGGTGACGGGAGCGCGCGTGGGCGACGCGTATGTTCGTGGGAGTGCGGACGGGCAAAGGTGGACCATCGGGACCGAGGCCGTCGAGATGAGGCTGGAGGTCAGGGATGGCCGTTTTGCGATGACGGGTTTTCTCAACAAGCTCGCGCACCCGGCCGTCGAATACGTGGACGCGAACGAGGCGAGCCATCCGCTGGGATGGGGGGCGTCGTACGTGACGGATCGGTATCGGTTTCGGCAGCTCTGGACGAAGCCGCTGCAGACGGCGGCCTCCGTCGATCCGGCGGACGACAGGCTCCAACTGACGGTCAAGAAAGGCGACCGCATCGGGTTCGCGGTCAACTCGGGTGGCGACTGTCTCTATGACGCCACGGAATGGGTCAGCATCGTGGCCTACGATGACGGCGAAACCTACACGTCAACGAACGACCACGATGTCGCCCAGGGCCCCGTATGGTCGTACTTCCTGCGCAAATCGGGAACGAGGTTCATGGTCGCGTTGGACGATGTCGTGGATGGGCCGCGGGGGAAGGTTCGTCTTCCCAGTGCGCGCAGCGGGTTGCGGGAGACTTTGCCGGAATGGCTCCGGGACGAGTACGTCCACCAGGCGCCGTATGTGGGCGGGACCGCCCTGCATCCCGGCTACTATTCGGAGCCCGTGCGCGTGTGGACGGCGCCGAAGGACGGAACCGTGTCGGTCCGCGGGCCGGCAAAGCTGACCTGTCTGCATCCGGTCGGGAAGGCGGACGCGCGGATCTTCGCGATCGATGAGGTCGCTGCCGTGGCCGGGCCGCATCCGGCGCCGCCATGCACGTTGGAGAAAGGCGAAGCCAGGCAAGCGGTTGTGGGCGGCAGACCGGCAGTGCAGTTGGACCTGACGTTGAAAGAAGCCTCGCTTGAGATCGTGGTCCACGTGGTGGCGTTCCCCGGAACGTCGGTGCTCCGACAGTGGACCGAGCTGCGCAACGCCGGTAAGGACGCGGTGTCGCTTGAGCGCCACGAAGGACTATTTGCGCTCAATCTGCGCAGCGGCGACGCAGGTCCATTTGCGGCCTATTGGCTGACGGGGGCCAACAACAACACCGCGACGGCGGGGATGCTGCACCGCGAGGCCGTGGGCGCGTCCCACTCGCGCGAGTTGTTCGGGCGGCTCACGTACAATCTGATTCCCTGGGTGGCGGTCGAGCGCGAGGGGGGGGGCGGCGACGGTCTGTTCGTGGCCACGGACCATTCGGGCAGTTGGAAGCTGGCGCTGGATCGGACGCCCAACGGGCCGCTTCATATCGGCGCACTGATCAGGCTTGCCGATCTGGCGCCGAACACGAGCCTGGCCGCCGGTGCGAGCCTCGAATTGCCGACCGCGACCATTGGAGTCTTCCACCACGACCTGGACGACATGAGCGCGCGACTGTACGCGTGGCAATACGAATACCTGTGGGATTATGCCCACGACGACTGGTTCACGTTGATGCCGTGGACCGTGGAAACCTGGTACGGCGACCCCAATCTCCAGCAGCAATTCGCGGGGCGACTGGCCTATTCCGATGCGGGCGCGATCGACACGCTGCGCGAATGCGGGATGGAAGTGGTCTGGAACGACGCCGGCTGGTCCGCCGACCAGAACATCTGGGCCGACAATCGGGAAGGACCGGACTACGCGGAGTCGCTCCGCTACTGCGCCAAGACCGGGATGAAGTGGTGTCTGTGGATGCACAGCAATCCCACGCTCGGAGTCTTGAACGGCAAGGCCGGCGCCTGGGGCAACTTCCAGTGGCGGACCGACACCGCGCCGGTGTACGGCAACGACGGGCGTAGGTTCCGCGACAAGACGATCCGCTTCCTGGAGCGGAACCCGCGCTGCTCCTGGCACACCTGTTCCGGCGGCGGCACGTTCGCGCACACGTTCGATTGGCAGCGCTACGGCGACATCCATTATGACACCGACGTGTTTGCCGATTACGGAAATGCCAACTTCTCCTACCTGGATCTACCCGACAAGTGGTTCGACAATCTGACGGAAAGCGGACCGACCCGCCGGCGGATGATCACGATGACGCCGAAGTACCACTTTGTTCCGACCGCCGAGGAGACCGAGTTGCTCCGGCGTATCGCCGACTTGTACCATTACTTGCTGCAGGCGGGAGTCGCGGGACGTTGGTCCCTGACGGCGCATCCGGTGGTCAAGGGCGACGCGCCGCACTACTACTTCCAGCGTCTCAGCTTCGACCGCAAGCGCGCGCTCATCGTGATCAGCCACGACGTCAAGGGCGAGGCGATTCTGTATCCCCGCGGCCTGCTGCCGAAGCAGTCGTACCTGGTGGAGGGAGGAACGGGAACGCCGACCGTCGTGACCTTCAAACGCGAGCACAAGCTGATCGGCCGTCCCACGGCGGAGCGAGAGGTCATGGCGGATGCGAAGTTCCCGGCCACGGTGCGGACGGGCGCGGACCTGATGGCCAACGGCATCCTGGTGAAGGATCAGCCGGCGGGCGTTTACATCTATCTGAATCTGCCGGACCGGCCGGGCAGCGGCCGCGACGCGGTGGCGCCGGCGGCGCCGGGCCGCGTACTGGCCCGCCGCGAGACGAATCTCGGCCACACCGGTGTCATGCTCTACTGGTCGCCGGGCGCCGACAATAACTGGATCAGTTACTATGAGGTCACGCGGGATGGCCAGAGCCTGGGCAGGACGGCCACCGGGCTGGCGTTCTTCGACCGTTCGGCAGGGTGGGATACCAAGGCGTCGTACGCCGTGCGGACGGTGGACGGCGACGGCAACACGAGCGCCTGGACGCGCGCGTCCGCGATCGCCGGCGAGCCGCTGACCTACGCGGCGCTGGGCGCTCACTACCCTGAAGCCGGGCGGAACGGTTGGCGGGCGGAGACCAGCACGGATGGACGCGCGTATCAGCTGATGACCTGGGTCCGCACGCCGGGTCCGGTGGCGTATGAATTCGGCGGGGGCCCCAATCGGCCCGGGGGCGTGGAGGGCTTCTGGGAAGGGTTGGGGACGGCCCGTTGCGGACGGGGCTGGCAACAGGCGTCCGCGTCGGGCATGTGCGTGCGGGCGTGGGAAGCGCCGCAGACCGGCGTCGTACGCGTCACGGGCAAGGCCGTTAAGGAGTACCGTCACCGAAGTGGGGGCGGGCCGCTCCATGTGCGGATCATGCACGGCGAGAAGCAGGTCTGGCCCGCGAACGGCTGGGCCGTGGCGCCGGTCAACAACCTCGATGGCGTGAACCATGACCTGACGCTCAATCTGGCGGCGGGTGATGTGTTACGGTTTGTGTTGGACAAGGGCACGGGGACAAACGCCGACATTCTGGCATGGATGCCGCGGATCGTCTATGCGGAGACATCCGAACGCGCGGATGGGGTGTCGGTGGTGCGCATCTTGTGTGGCGCGAAAAAGCCGTACGCGGACAAGACCGGCAACGCGTGGTCGGCGGACGACTTCTACACAGGCGGCCGGGCGGTGAAGACGAAGTCTGCCATTGAGGGCGCTCTGCCCACGTTGGAGGACGCGGAATTGTACCGTCACGGACGGGCCGGAAAGCGGTTCACGTACTCGATCCCAGTGACGCCGGGGCTCTACACGGTGCGACTGAAGTTCGCCGAAACGCAGTTCGACTACTTCTTCCAACGCCCCTTCAACCTGGACATCAATGGCCGACGCGTGCTGCGGAACGTGGACACATGCCAGGCGGCGCGTGGGCCGCGCAGGGCTCATGAACGAGTCTTTCGCTACGTGGTGCCGGACGGGGACGGGCGCATCGTGCTCGCGTTCTCGGGCGGTTGGGAGCCGACGATGGCGACCGACAAGGCCATGGTGAAGGCGATCGAGGTGTTGCCGGAGGCCAAGCCGCATATCCGGATCAACGCCGGTTCGGAGCGGGCCGTCGTGGATTGGGGTGGCTACGTGTGGGAGGCCGACCGCGACTTCCAGGAAGGAACGACCATCGCTAGCGATCACGCGCTTACGCAAGCATCTCCGACGTTGTACGATCAGGTTCTGTACCGAACCGCGCGGATGGGCAAGGAGTTCAGCTACGTCTTCACGGCGTCGCCGGGGCTGTACACCGTGCACCTGAAGTTCGCCGAACTCTGGTTGGGCGAGGCCGGCAAACGTCCGATGAACGTGGAGGTCAACGGCCGCCGCTTCCTTACGTCATGGGATCCGGCGACGGCCGCGGAACGGACCGACATGGCCGCGGACGTTCGCTTCGAGGACATCGTGCCCGATGGAACGGGACAGATCACGGTGCGGGTGTCCGGCGCAGGTGCCAACGAGGCCATTCTACAAGGGCTGGAGATAGAGTAGCCCGTTCGAGCCAGGCAGGGACATGACATGGACAACAGGGGACTGGTACGACTCGTTGTGGCTACCATCGCCATGACGTTGAGTGAGATCCGCGGCAATGGTGCGGAGACAGTGGGTTTTCGGATGAATGGCACCAACGACTTGACCGTAATCAACAGGGGGCGCTGCGGACAGAACAGCGGCGTGGTGCGCGACAAGTTCGGGGCCGATGTGCTGGCGATGGCGCCGAAACCCGACTATGCGTTCATCTATGTCGGGATGAACGATGTCATTAACGATGGTTTCTTCACGCCGCTGGACAAGTACCTTGAGAACATGACATGGCTGATCGAAAGGTCGCGCGAGGCGGGAATCACGCCCGTGATCTGCACCATCCACCATGTCAACGAAGACGTGGTCTATGCGCACCACCCGCGCGAGAAGTTCGGCGCGGAGACTGTCACCGCCAAGATGGATCGCTACAACGCCGCTCTCCGGACGCTGGCCGCGCATCGGAAGGTTGGGTTGGCGGATTTTGGCGTCGTCGCCGACCGAACGCCGCCATCCGAACTCCTGAGCGACGGCGTTCACCTCACACGCCGCGGCAATGAGCTTCTGGCCAGGACGTTCCTGGATGTCGTGGCGTCGCGTCTTCGCGGACGGGAAACGATTGTTTGTCTCGGCGACAGTCTCACCTATGGATACCTGAACGCGGGCGCGGGCACCGCCGATGGCGAGACCTACCCGGCGATGTTGCGGCGCCTGCCCTTACCGGCCGGGCAATGAATGTGGTGAGACGACGACGCTATTGGAAGGTCAGGAGCGACATGATCGAAGCAGGGCCAGGAACACTGGGGCGGTTTGTTGCGTTTGTGGCCGTTGTTCTGCTGTCGGCGAGCCGCGACGATGCGGTGGAGTCGGCCAGGCCGTCTACGACCGGCGCGGTGGAGTGCGCGACACCGGCCGCGGAGCAACTGTTCCGCAAGACCGGGCGCGACAAGGTCGAAACGTTTGCGGCGGTGCGAGCGACGCAGCGCTTCGACGTGGTCAACACCAGCACGTGCCATCTGATGGTGGCGTTCGCCGCCAACCCGGAAGCGAAAGTCGTGCCGCGAGTCGTGCGCCTTTCACCCGGGGGGCGCGAGAGCGTCTCGCTGGAGGTCCGCCCCGACGCCAAGCCCTTTGCGCTCTCGTATGCCGTCGCCCTCGCCTCCACGCCGTTCGTCACGCACTCGAATCGCTATCGCGCCTACAGTGACGGCGAGACCGTGCTCTGCGTGCCGGTTGCGCCTGCGCATTACACAGCCATGCGGGAACGGACAGAGGCGATCCTCAAGGATTCGATGGAAAGGGTGACCGACCCGGCCATGCCGACCAACACGTTCATCTATACGCCGGGACCGTTCTACCGCTCCGCCGGCATCTTCGCGCGCGACTTCCTCTATCAGTTGGAGGGATCGGGCCGTGACACCGTGACGGCTGAAGAGGTGAAACGGGGCGTGGACTTCATGGCGCTCAAGCAACTGACGGAGAACCGGAAGGTCGGACCGTTCACCTACCCGAAGGGCGCCATTCCGGATCACGTCTACCCGGATGGCCGCTACAGTTGGGGGCCGGGACGCTTCTACGGCGATGTGACCGGCCATTTCCGCCGCCCGTCCATGGACGAGACCATGTGTTTCATCACGCTGGGCTGGCACTATGGGTTCAAGGCCGGCTGGGATGCGGCCTGGCAGGCGTGGTTCAAGGAGAAGGCGCAACGGTTCGCCGATGCCTGGAACAGCGTTCCGCGCAATCCCCGGACCGGGCTGGTCACGCAGTGGGACACGCCGGGTCACATTGGCGCCAACGGCATCGCCGAGGACCGCGGTTCTTGCGTCATGTGGGGATTTCACGACTCCTATGGGTTCGGCGGCGACGATGTGGGTGTGTCGGTGCTGGCCTGCAACGCGGCGCGCGCCCTGGCGGACATGCACGAGCATGCCGGCGAGCCGGGCTCTGCGAAGGCTTGGACCGCCGTTGCCGACGCAATGCGCGACGCGATTCGCGCACGATTCAACTCCGACGGGTACTTGCCTTGGGGCGTCGGGCCAAGCGCCCCGACCATGGCATCTCCCGACATCACCGGCTACGCGGTCTGGTCCGGCATCCTCACCGAGTCGCAGGCCGATGCGGCCTCGGATTGGTTCGCCGCGTGCTACCGGGCCGACAAGGCAGCCGGCGGCGCCGCCGATCTCTTCCACATGGCCGCGCCGTTCCGCGGCGCCGTGCGCATGGCGCGCAAGGCGGATGACGTCACACCCGGCCGCCACGTCTGGCCGGACATGCGCGATGGCATTCACTGGGAGAACCTCGCCTTCGGGTACAACGCCTACTAGGATGGCGGCTACTGGTACTACATGAGTCTGGGGATGGCGGCGACGTTGGCGCGGAAGCATCCGGACCTGGCGCGCGAATGGGTGGGCGATGCCTACGCCGATCTTGCCGGCGGCGACACCAACGCACCCTATGAACGTATTGACGGAATGCACCCCGTGAACAACCGCTACAACGCCTCCGTGGGGCCGTTGATGGGCATGGGGATGCCGGCGACGGTCTCGTCGGTCAGGGTCGCGGTCAGGAACTGATTCACTCAAGCAACACGCGGTAGAAGGCGCGAGTGCAGGAGGGTGGGGGCGAGTCGGTCACCGTGTTCAGCGGCGGCGAGGCCACGATGTGCAGGCCCACGGTGTGGCTGAAGGCGTCGTCCAGCAGGTTCGACGAGCGCTGGAGGCGGTAGAGGCACCCCTCAGCGCTCCACCACCGCACGATCACCTGGTGGCCGGATTGCGGACCGAGCGGTATCGGCGTCAGCATGGCCAGCAGCGAATCAGGGTCGAGAGGGTTTGTGCCGCAGGCCAGCTCGTTGCCGTCCAACTGCCCGTCGCCGTCCGAATCGGCGAAGGCCGAAACGAACTCGTAGGCGCCCATGTCGACGACGTTCATTCCGTTGGCGTCTCCGTCGAGCGGACGTGGCACGCCGTCGAGATCGTGGTCGGCCGCCTGGAAGGATGCGCCCGCGTCGATCCCGGCCGATCCGGAGGCGAGGCGGTAGTTGCCCGCGGGGTGGTTGACGAAGAGCGGCAAGGCGGCGGTGTTGCCCTCTCCTGCGGGAAGCGGTTGGCTGCAGGTGTAGGTTGCCGTACACCCGTAGAGGTTCTCGGGCGTATTGTTGCCGACAATCGAGTTATGCAGGGAACAACCTGAGGCGCCGCCACCCTCGATCCAGGCCGTGTTGTCCTCGACGGTGCAATTGAGCAGTTGGGCCTGGTAGGCGCCGCCGCCGCCGTCCGAACTGTTGCCGCTGAGCACGCAACTCCAGAGCGTGCCATAAACGGCCCCACCGCCTCGCACCGCGGACGAATTGCCGACGATGACACAGTTGGAGACCACGCCGCCGTCCGCGCACCAGCTTCCGCCGCCGCGCCGCTCGGTGACACTGTCGCCGTCGGCGCGCGTGTGGCCGTTGGTCAGGACGAAGCCGCTCAGCACGGCGCCCGCGCCGACATAGGCGCATCGCACTGCACCCTCGCCGTTGCCGCCGCCGGACGCGGCGGCGCCGACGATGCGCGGCGCCAGCGGGCCATCGGTGCCGCGCAGTGTTACGGCCTTGACCAGCGCCACGCGGCTTGTCAGTCCGCCGTGCACGGCCAGGCCTCCCGCGGCATAGCTGCCGGAGGTGACCCGCGCGGTGTCGCCCGCGACGGCCGCGTCGAGGGCGTCCTGGATCACGCGTGCCGCCTGCGCCTCCGTGTCG
>JAQULY010000238.1 GCA_028718445.1 Kiritimatiellia bacterium | reverse complement strand
CATGTCGCCTCCCCGATGACCTGATCGGTGCCAGCCACAGTGGCTCTCGTCGCGCCAACATGCCAGCGCCAGTATCCAAACACCGCATTGATCAGGAAAACCGACCACATCAGCACCATCATGTCGCCGGCGTTGCCTCCGGCCAGGAGGCGGAGCGCCCACATGCACACTGAGACGATGTTGAGAACAATGTAAAGCAGCCACTGCTCCTTGTAGCGCCACATCATCAAGAACGTCGCCACCACGGAGAGCACGTTGGTGGACGCATCAATAAAAGGGGTATTCTGGTTCGGGTTGAGGCGTAGCAGGATGCCGAGAGCGAGGGTGCCTGCGATGCAGACAACTGCAATCAACGCCCGCGGCACCCAGGAAAGCTGTCTCATCGCCACCGTGTTACCTTGCATCGTGTGACGCCGCCACATCAGATAGCCGATGATGCCAGTCGGGACAAAGAAGAACAGATTGAGGTAGACCTCGCCATAGAGACCGTTGCTGTATGCCAGAACCGAATAGGAGAGACTGTTATACAGCCCGATCAGGTAACCCTCACGCCGACCAATGGCGGTCAGTCCTACGCACAGAATACCCGACATGAAGACCGTGAAATCGAAAACGGACGCCGCCAGAACCACGCTCACTGCGCTCCCCACAACCACGAGTAGCGCAAGCCATGCGACATCAACTCCGTTTCCCATTCGTGTCGCTACAGTCACAATTACCCCCTTGCTCGATCATGTCGCCAATGGAGCCGGTGGAAAGTGGGTTGGAGGGCGTGTTGACTCATGGTGGTTCAAGAGGCGGGGTGGTACAGGGCGGAAGTGCCATTGTTGATGGTGTGACTGTGGGTACCGGCTGATTGTTGCATTCGTGGCTGACCCGGCCAACCCGAGACGGGACTGCTGTTGGGATTGCAGCAGCCATTTTGAGATAGGTCAAGCCGTCCCCGGGGTCAATATGTTCGCCATAGACGGTGAACGACAGACGCTCGTAAATCTTCCGCGCCACCAGATTGTCTTTCACCACCGTCAGAACGACGCGCCTCACGCCCCTGCCGGCTGCCGCCACCATGACTTGGCGGGCAAGGGCCGAACCGATCCCTTGTCCCCGGCACGCGTCGGCAACCGCCAGCCCAAACAGCGCCTCCGGCGAGTCCAGTTTCCAAAGGAAACACCACCCCACGATCACGCCCTCCCGCCACGCGAGAATGTCGCACCTGACGTCGTGCTCGGGGGTGTTGTCCCGCGCAATCTCGCGGCAAACAGCGACGGAGGTCGCCGTCCCGAGCGGCCGAAAGGTCCGGATGGCCTCAGGACTGAGCCCGTTGTAGAAGCCGCACAGACGCTCGGCGTCCTCCACGTGCAGACGAGCGAAAGTAACAGGTTTGCATCCGGTCATGTTGGCAGCCAATGTTGCGGGTGAGCGGACGACGCGTTCGTCGCGGGTGCGACGTACGCTCGATCCGCTGGACTGGTGGTCTCTTTTCCCATGTTGAGGGGCCTGTGGAGTTCGACCTCAAAAGCTTCGGCGTACTCACACTTGAGCGACAGGTCTCGGGCGATGGTGCGGTTGAGATCCAGAATCCGGTCATCGAAACCGTGGCCCCGTGTCCGTAGGTTCCGCTGGTGCTGCGAATCATGAAAACGCAGCATCTGTGCCTTCCATTCGGCCTTGCCCTGGTCAAAGGGCATGTACAGATCGGTCCGCATCGCGATCGTCTTCGGGTCGCGATTGAGGAGCGCCACAAGGGACCGACCCGAACTTCGGGCAGCTTGCGTGAGGAGTGAATAGATGGCCCTGTGCCCGCTGTTGGTGTCGTTGGCGTGAGGAAGAAAGACGATGTCAGGCGTTTCCTTCTGCAGTAGTGCCAGGATTGCGGCGCGGTTTTCCGAGTTGTCCAGCGGCTGGTCTTCCGCGTCGTTTGCGAGCGCCAAGAATTTCAGGCAATCCTTCGGCAAGCCAAAGAAATCAGAACTTCGTCGCTGTTCCTCTTCGCGCAAGTCTGCCTTCTGGGATTGCGTGAGGCCCGGGCAGTAGGCATCCTCAATTCCGCTGCCGGTGCGCGAAACCGCCACGTGAACGCAGTGGCCCTTGTCGGACAGGAACTTCAGGGTGACACATATGGCGTCGAAATCGTCAGGGTGCGGCGCGAGGACCAGAATCCTCAAACCGTCGGACAGGGAGAGATCAGAAATCGCCTGGTGGCGGTCGGTAGGTACCAATGTTGATAGGTCAATATTTGTCATTTCCAGGCCTAACAAGCGATTGAGCCGTGTCCGGTAATCATCACGTCTTCGTAGATAGTGAAGCAGACTGGTTGACCGGGCAATGAAAAAGCCGGTTACGTCACTTTTTCCGTTGCATTGCCGCGCCGATCCCTCTATATTGACTTCCGTTTTTGCGGGGGCGTGGCGCAATTGGTTAGCGCACCGGACTGTCGATCCGGTGGTTGCGGGTTCGAACCCCGTCGCTCCCGCCATATTCTTCTTCCGACCAGCCGCTTCCCAAAGGAATCGGCTTTCTTTTTTGCTACAGGATCTTCAGACGGGGTAGATCCTGTATATCCACGCAGCCCACCAGCAACCCGTTCTCGTCCACGACCGGAAGATCGTCAATGTGGTGGTCCTCGAACAGGCGCAGCACGTCCACGGCCAGTTGCGAGGCACACGCGGAAATCGGTTTCGCCGTCATGACCTCCCGGATCGGCATACTCAGCGAGTTGGCGCTGCGGGTCAGTTGACGCCGCAGGTCGCCGTCGGTGAAGATGCCGGCCAGCGTGCCGTCGGCATTGAGGATGCAGGCCATGCCGGCCTGCGCGCGCGTCATGGCCACCAGTGCGTCCTGCACGCTGGCGGCGCTGCCGACCGTGGCGATGCGCTCACCGGTGCGCATGATGTCCGACACGCGCGTCAGCAGCGCGCGGCCGATGGCGCCGGCGGGATGCAGGCGGGCGTAGTCGTCGCGCTGGAAGCCGCGCGCGTCCAGCAGCACCATCGCGAGCGCGTCGCCTACGGCCAGCGTGGCGGTGGTGCTGGCGGTGGGCGCCATGTTGAAGGGACAGGCCTCACGCTCGATCGCGACCGGCAGCACGACCTGGCAGCAGGCGGCCAGCGAGCTGTCCGGGCGCCCCGTCAGACCGACGATCGGGACGTCAAGACGGCGCACCGCCGGCATTAACGCCAGCAGTTCATCGGACTCGCCCGAGAAGCTCAGGGCCAGCAGGACGTCGCCCGCGGCCAGTATGCCCAAGTCGCCGTGCAGCGCCTGAACGGGATTCAAGACCACGCTGGTCGAGCCGGTGCTGGCCAGGGTGGCGGAAATCTTCTCGGCGATCGGCAGATTCTTGCCGACGCCGGTGACGACGATTTTGCCGTGGCGTTCGATCGCCGCGAGCATCAGCTCGACCGTCGCGACGAAGGCCTGCCCGAGTGCGTCGCGCGTCCGCCGCAGCGCCTCGATCTCGACATCAATAACCTGCCGCGCATGTCGCAGGCAGTCCGCCTTGGTGAGGGCATTCGTGCGTTTGTCGCGCATGCCCATAAAATCGAGCATGTGCTCGCCGCGGTCAAGACGAAACCGGCAGGTTGGCTTTCCTTCGTCATTCCGCGGTTCGATATTCTGCGGTTCTGCGGTTCGCAACGCGACCGCCCTTGCGGTTGATCGACGTGCCCGCGGTCTGATATACTCGTGCCAATCTGAGGTCAGGAGCCAAGGCTCTGAGCCCAGGAGGAAACGATATGCCAGTAATGCAGGAAACGGCGCCATGTCCGACAAGGCGCCATGATGACTACCGCGAGCGCGTTATCCGGCGCGACGAAATTGACCGCTATCTATCGGCTGGTCGCGACTTCATTGACGACGACTCCATCGAGCGCGAACTGTCCGCCGCCAAGGCCGACGATGCCGCCCGCGTGCGCGACATTCTGGCCAAGTCGCTGGCCGTCGAAACGCTGGAACCGGCCGAAACCGCCGTGCTACTGCAGGTGACCGACCCCGGTCTACGCGGTGAAATGGAAGCCGTCGCGCTGGCCATCAAGCGCAAGGTCTACGACAACCGGATCGTGACCTTCGCGCCAATGTACATCAGCAGCCACTGCGTCAACCGCTGCCGTTACTGCGGCTTCAGCGCCGACAATGACCAGCAGCGCCGGCGCATCCTGACGATGGACGAGATCAAGGCCGAGGCCGCCGCCATGTGCGGACGCGACGGCCATAAGCGCGTCATGGCCGTCTACGGCGAACACCCCACCAGCGGCGCGGAGTTCATCGCCGACAGCCTGCGCGCGATCTACTCCGTGGAAGTCCCCACCCGCCGCGGCAAGGCCAACGTCCGGCGCATCAACGTCAATGCCGCCCCCATGTCCATCGGGGGCCTCAAGACCATCCAGGCCGCCGGCATCGGCACCTTCCAGGTCTTCCAGGAAACCTATCGCCACGACACCTACGCCCGCATGCATCCACGCGATACCATCAAGGGCGACTACGGCTGGCGCATCACCTGCATGCACCGCGCCTTCGACGCCGGCATTGACGATGTCGGTCTGGGCGTACTGTTCGGACTGACCGACTGGAAATTCGAGGTCATGGGGCTTGTCACGCATGCGCGCGAACTGGAGCGCTATGCCGGCATCGGACCTCACACCTTGTCCGTGCCGCGACTCCATGCCGCCAGCGGGTCGGAGATCTCGCGCCAGTCGCCCTCACCTTTTTCAGACGACAACTTCCTGCATGCCGTCACGGTGCTGCGCCTCGCCGTTCCTTGCGCCGGTTTGATCGTGACCGCGCGTGAGACCGCCGCCCTGCGCGACCGCTGCGTTGATGTAGGCATCACCCAGATGGACGCCTCGACGCGCATTGGCGTCGGCGCTTACGCGAGCCGGCAGGTGGAACAGGAGATAGACAAGCAGCAGTTCCTGCTGGGCGACGGCCGCACGCTGGAGGAGCTCATCTGCGACCTGGCGCGGCGCGGGATCATTACCTCGTTCTGCACCGCCGGCTACCGCTGCGGGCGCACCGGATCCTGCATCATGGACGCCCTCAAGACCGGCAAGGAAGGCAAGTTCTGCAAGGTCAACGCCGTCTTGACCTTCCGCGAATGGCTGGACGATTTCGCCTCGCCCGAGGCCCTGCGTATCTGCGAGCCGGTGCTGCAGAGCGAACTTGCCGCGATACAGGCGCAGATGCCCAGGTTCTACCCGTCGGTCAAGGAACACTACGACCGCATCGCCGCGGGCGAGCGGGATCTGTTCTTCTAGCCCGGATTCACGGCGCGCGCGCGGCCCCCTCGAAAAACGTGTCGTCCGGTTGCCGGCAGGTGCTGTAGGCCAGCCGGTGTTTACCGGATGCCTCCGCCGGGACGGCCGTGCAGGACACCGCTTCCACGCGCGCATCCGTCAGCGCGCGCAACCGCTCGCGGGCCGCGGCGACGCTCCGTGGCGTGGCGCCCACTACGAGCAACCGCCATTCACCGGGCGCGGTTTGGACGGCTTGATACTCGCTCAGATCGTCCGCATCGGACATGGCCCGGTCCACGTCATCCACCGTCAGCAGCCGGCCGTGCCTGTCGAACGTCAGGTCGCCGCAGCGGCCGGCCAGGGACTCGGCGACCACGCCCAGCCGGCGCCCGCAGGGGCACGGCTCTTCGGGCGCCCGCAGGCGCACGAGATCGCCCACATCGAAACGCAGCAGCGCGCGCCACGGGTTGCCGAAGGAGGTCAGCGCCAGGCGTCCGAGCGCGGGGCGTTCGAAGCGCGGCGCCAGAGGCTGGAACTCGATCCGCGTGAATTCGGCGTTCTGGTGGTAACTGCCGGCTTCGCATTGCGTCATGACGCAACCGGCCTCGGTGCAACCGTAGGAGTTCATCACCGGACAGTCGAAGAACTCGCGCACCTTGCGCCAGTGCAGGCGGGAAGGCAGCTCGAACGAAAAGACGATCAGACGGGGCTGATGGCAGCGCAGTCCCAGCCGGAGCGCCATCTCCGCGAAACGCGCCAGCAGGGTGGGGTTGGCCTCGATGGTCAAGGGTTGAAAGGCGCTCAGTTCGGCGGCCATGCGCCGCGCATGCGCATCGCTCCAGCGGGTGTTGTCCAGATGCTCGTTCAGGTACAGAAAGCGCCCGTGCCGGCGTTGTTCCAGCGGGAGCGGCGCGCCATCATGCGCCGGCACGCCGACCGCCAGCGGATTGGCCAGCACCGCTTCAGCGTGATCCCCCAGACCGGCTCCACGGGCGTGGCGGTTGAGCGACCAGGAGAGGCGTTCGCCGGCGTCCCACCACGACTGATTCCACGTGAGCGTCACCTGCTCGGTGGAGGTGCCGCTGGTGTTGACCAGTTCCACGGCACCTTCGGCCAGACCCCTGGTCAGATCAAGCCCGGGGGCAATGAATCCCGACGGCCCGAATTGCCGCAGTTCGCGCTTGGTCAACAGCGGCAGCGCGGCCATACGCGTGTCCACGTCCATGTCAGGTCCGGGATCCAGTGCGCGCCAGGCGCGATAGGCCGGCACCTGCTCCAACGCCAGGCGCAACTCGGCCGCCGAACGCTCGGCATAGTGAGGCGGATAGACGAGGTGGATGTCACACTCCCTTTAGGGCTCCGGCCAGGCGCATCAACGGACTCTGTCGCATGCGGATGGCGCGTTCCGGACAGACTTCGTGGCAACAACAACAGCCGATGCAGCGCGCGCCGTTCAAGCGCGGAAAACGGTCCGCACACGACGCGTCTTTATTGAGCGACAACGCCTGCATGGGGCAGGCCGCGACGCAACGGCCGCAGCGCACGCACTTGGCGTCGAAGCGCGGGCGTACCCACACCAGCGGCGACAGCAGCCGCACCACTCCCCGCGGCACGAAACGCATCGGGGAAGCCGCCGGCAGCTTGAAAGGCGGGATGGCCAGTTCCGCCAGCGGTGTGCCGGCGAACTCCACTTCGGCGTCGCGGCCATTGGCAAGATCCTCGGCCAGGTAGGGCACGCGCCGCGGCGCGATGCGCAGGGCGCGGCAGAGCGCCAGGTCGAGCATCGCCGGATCGCTGCCGCCCGCCAGAAAGCCGAGTTGGATGGGATCGCCGCCGGATGGCCCGGCGCCTTGCATGCCCACGACGCCGTCGGCGATCGTCAGCACCGGCGGCAGAGTCTTTACCAGTGCGCGCAGGTAACGTCCGAAACTGGCCGGCTGCGGATACTCTTTGTGCCGCTGCGCCTTCTGATACCCGGGCAATACACCGTAGAGGTTCTTGACGGCCGCCGTCAGCACGGTGAGGTTGTGGGTCTTGACCTTCGGCAGGCTCACGATCAGGTCGGCGTCGAGGACGGCACCGGCGATCTCGAATCTGAAGCCGTCGCATGCGCGCGCGCGGGAGCCGCCCTGCTCGAAACTGACCAACGGCACGTCCAGCGCGGCGCAGGCCGCTTGCGTGCCGGTGCGCTCCCAGACGCGCGCCAGCAGCACTGCGCTGGCGGGGCTGTCGCCGACGGTCACTTGCGCGCCCGTAGTCCGCAAGCCGCGCACTACCGCCGTCAGCAGCGCCGGATGCGTGGTGATGGCGCTTTCCGGCGGACTGTCGGTCAGCAGATTGGGTTTGACCAGTACGCGCATTCCCGGCCGCGCGAACCGCGCCCAGCCGCCCAGGTCGCGCATCAAGGCCTCCAGCGCCGGCGGCAGGCCCTCGTCATAGGCGCCGCAGGCGCGAAAGGCCACGCGATTTGGGAGCGCCGCCATCAGTCAATCGTCAGGACGATGCGCTGGGCGGCAACACGCGCGTCGGGGTCGTCCTTGTAGAGGCCCACGAAGAAGCCCTGCCAGGGCGCGAAGCCCTGATATATCCATGGAATAATCGGCGCGCGCGCCGTGGCCGTGGCCTTGATCGTGATCTTGCGCGAACCATACACGGGGCCGACAATCTCGACGAACTTGGCGCGCATCCCGATGCCTGGAAGCGACTTGGAGTAGGGGAAGATCGCCTCTTTGCCCTCGACCGGCTTGACGCGCAGTTCGTATCCCTGCAGCAACTCGCGCTGTTCGGACATGGGCATCTGCGCCGGGATGTCGTGCGACTGCGGCACCGAGACTCCAACGCGACAGGTGGTTGGGAAGCGCGTTCCGCCGGGATCCTTCAACCATGCATGCGACGAGATGGGATTGGCCTTGAACTCGAAGGTCACCTCAAACGGCACGTCGTC
>JAQULY010000237.1 GCA_028718445.1 Kiritimatiellia bacterium | reverse complement strand
GTGTGGACAACCAGAATTCCAGTTTGGCAGCGATCGGGTACTCCTTCGTCGACACCAGCAACCCGCCTTCCGGTTCCGTTCGGCCCGCCTGCTCATACAGCAAGCGCACTTCCATCGGCTGCATGGCTCGATCGTAAATCGTGAATTCGTCAACGGCGAGATGGCCGGTTCCCTTGGACGCGCCGCGCATGGCATAGGAATAGGGTTCCTTCTGCCCCAGCCATATCCGGTCGGCCAGACGCGGAATCTCGCCGATGTTGCCGTCCAGCGTTTCGCCGCTGAGGTTATTGTTGACGTACAGCCGCGCGATGCCGTTCTGCCAGGTGCACGCCAGAAAGATCCAGTCCGTCCGCTTCATCCAATTCAGCCGGAAGGCGTTGAGAATCTCGGCCGTGCGCGTAAAGGTGAAATCCTTCTCGCCGACGCCCAAGGCAAAATCATGCCAATACGGATTGAACCCCCAGTAAAATCCATCTCCGCAACGCAATAGGTACAGGCGGTCCGGCCCCTGTTGAAATGGCGTCCAGTCGGTAAATCGCACCCAGCACGTAGCGGTGCCTTCGCGCGGATTGAAATTTCCGGCCTGCGCATAGGCGACGTAAGCGGCGTCCGGCCCTATCAGGGCGGCTTGACCGAACTTGCCGGGGACGAAATGGGGAGCGGCCTGCTCCAACGGCGCACCGCCTCCCTTCGCCACATCCGCGACATAGGAACCATCCATGGATGCATGAAAGATCACGCTTTCACCGAACAACGCGGCGTCAGCCACCCAGGTGTTCCCCAAAAGGAACAGGACGGAGATGGCGACCTTTCGTTTCTCGACCGGGCTGAACCTCCACAATCTCATGGCGCCTCCTCAATCAGAATCATTTGGAATAGAGCGGCTGGAATCTCCAACTTCACGACCGGTTGCTCGGAACCAGCCACATCGGTGAAGCGGTTTTCCATCGGGTCATAGAGCGTGATCTTGGGCTTTTTCAGTCCCAGCGCCGAAGGGGCGAGCGTGACCGTTCCAACGGATGTCTTGTTCCAGTCCACATTGGCCACAACCAGAAACGCGCCGCCGGTGCGCGTCCAGTAACTGATCTTGAGATGCGGCTCGGAGGACCGAATCTCCGGTTCCGGCTTCCAGTACGGATGGAAGACGAGGTCGTCGCGATGTCCGAGGCCGATCCGATCCATGACGGTCAGAATCTCCCTGTTCGCCTGACCGTCGCCGTTTGAACGTTCGAAAGGGATGTTGTGCAACAGATATGTTCCCGTGGCATGCACGGTCTTGCCTCGCACCACGGCGCCGTAACCGATCTGCGGCATGAAGAGACGTTCCGGGCCAACGCGGCTGGCCAGCAAATAGCGGAAGAAATCCAGGTTGCGGCCCGGCGCTTCGAATTGGTGCCGGGTCCATCCTCGCCACTCTTCGCCTTCGGCGGTGGTATTGCAGAATGCCAGGGCCGCCGCCGCCCAGTCGCCGCTCTGATGGAGCGAATAATAGACATTCGGGACCAATCTGGTCGCGATCACATAGGCCCGCTTGTACATCCTACGCGTCTCGAAAATGTTCAGCGTTGCATGGCGCTTGCCGTCACGGTCGTAGCCCATGCCGTTGATGGCGCGGTTATCCGGCTGAATGGTTGGGCAGTCGAGCTGGATGTAGTTCTCGGGGAACCGTTCGAGCATGGCATGGTGATGGTAGATCCAGAAATCCTGGAAATTGCGGCAGGCTCGATTGACTTCGATCATATCCCATTCCCAGAAACTACCCGGACTCTGCATGCCCCACAACGCCTTGAAGTACTGATACTCGGGCGACGGGCGATAGACATAATTAGGATTGTTATAGATGGCCAGGCGCCGGCCGGGCTGAGTCCAGAACTCGACGGTCCGGCGGTATATCGCGCGCTGATCGGCTTCATCCGGCGGATGATGGATTACGATCCAGGGATCCATGATGAGCAACTTCTTCTGAACGGGGTGGCAGAGCGGCATCAGGCCAGGACCGGGATTAGTGACAAACAACATGTTGGCGCCGGGCGTGACAATGCTGGCAAAATCCGCGGCATCCGGGATGGCGGCAGCGTGCTGGACCCGTTGCGCCCACTGTTCACGCTTCAGCGCCGGGTTTGGAGGCCGCACCGGAGTCGCCTGCAGCCCGAAGGTAAAGGGCCAGCGCCGTGTCGTCACCGGCACGGACACCATCTTCACCACGAGCGTCGTGCGTCCCTCGGATCGTTCCACGGCATACAGATCGTTGGTTCCCGTGGACCAGAACTCGTCCGATTCCGTGAACCACGACAGGCCGCGTTCCATGTTCATGATCGTCAACTGTCCCCAGAAGCGCTTCCTGTCCCAACGATCCGGGCCGGAACGATCTGATTCCAGAACACTGGTGTGATATCCCGCCTTCACGGTCTCCATATCCTTGAGAAAGGTCATCCCGCCCTGCGGCAGGGCCTCGCGCCAAGACGTGGTCAGCTTGTTAAGGAGGACGTCGGCGATTTCATCCCGAACTGGAATCCGCAAAGCCAGGTTCTCGATCGTGAACGGTCGCTTGCCGGTCAACTCCGTATCCGCCCGCAAGAAGCCGTCATACTCGAAGTTCAGTTTCACGGTCGCGCGCACGATGCCCGTCCGACCCTTGCCAGCCAGTTCGATCCCGCCTAGGCGCCCGGCGTTGGTTCGTTTTAGCGAGCCGCTCAGGCGGTATGGCTTGCCGTCGATCCGCCCCGTCAACTCGATTGGAGCAGCCAGCAAGGACACGCCCTCCACGGAAATCTGGGCCGGCAAAACGCCATCGCGAAGAGCGATCCGATGTCCCCAGTTCTCGAGAACGGTTTCCCGCTCCGTGAAGCGCGGCGGGGTGTAGGGTGGCGGAACGACATCTTCCTCGCCCAAACCGTTGTCGCGCCAGTAAGCGTTCTTGAAGAGGCGAATGGGCTCCACCGCCTCCGCGAGCAGGTGGCCTTCCTGGTCCCGCGCCGTGCAATCCACGAGATGAACCCCGTCGCCCAGATCGTGAATCGGCAACGCCACCTGACTCATGCCGCCCGGTTTGATTGTCAAAGCCCGCGAAACCAGAACGCGCGGATCGTCTTTGCGCTCGATCTCGATCAAGGCAGGCAAGAGTTGCCCATCACCTACGGGCAAGCCGGCTGCGTCAATGTCCACCGTCACCGTTTGCCGGACACAGTCTATGTCGGTTTTTAACGCGAGCGGCGCGGCTGCCGAAAAATCACGGACTAACCTGGCCAGAGAACGGCCATCCGGGCTGGTCAGGAACAGCTCGCAGCGATACCGATTACGGGGCTGGTATCGGAGCGCCAAATTCAACGTGCCGCGTCCGCCGGCCGGCAGCACGCTCTCCGCCCGTGGCAGAAGGCTGACGTTCCGAGCTGCCCGCGCCACCGTTATTCTTCCCGCCGTCTCGATCTCCGAAACATCCGTCAACGATCGGGTGAAGACAACGTTGGAAACCGATCCGAGACTTCGGACGCCCAGGTCGGCCAACCCGCTGGCACAACCCGCTAGTCGGACCTCCACGCCAACGTCATCGTTCCCCATCGTCAGGTGGGCGAAACGGTCCCAGTCCCTAAACCCCTCCTTTAGCGGCGTGAGGTAGTCTTCATAGAACACCTCCTGATCGCGATAATTGCGCACGACAACAAGCCGCCATACCTCGCCGGCCCGCAGCCCCGTTCCGGACATGTCGGCTGCCGGAATCTTCATCTCGAGCGTGAAGGCGCCTCCGTTGGTGGACACCGCCACTTCGACCTGGCTGTTCCACTGCCCGTTGAAATTGTTCTTGTCGAACGTGCCGTCATAGACGGATCCCATCGCGTTGACGAGAAACTGGTACATCCGATTTGTGGCGGGAGGAACGATTCCGATCTCGAAGTTGTCGTCATAGTAGATGGGAATGTTGGCGTCTCTCGCCTGAACGCGAGCCACGAGCCCCTTTCCTGGAAGGCTGCGCGAATGCAAACCAAGATAGATGGCGTCATCCGTTCTGAAAGCCATCAGCGTGTTCTCGCGTGGAGACAGGCGCTTTTCCGCATCTCGGTTGGCCACGAATCCGCTGAAACGCGAGGCCCGGCTCCACACGGGGTCGCTGAGGTCGCCTTTTAAGGCAGACGGCGCGGCCAGCAGGGGAATCGTTAGTTCGGTGGGCGTCGCTTGCGGATCGGAAACCACTGCCGTGTCCAGCGAATCCACCACGACCTGCCGAACCTGGCCCTCCAGCGCCTTCCCATCCGCCGGCTGGAACTGGATCGAAACCGCGGCCTGAACCAGCCGCGCGGGTTCGCCGACCTCATATTCAAAAAGATACCAGCGCCATTCTGGCGTCAGGTCCATGAACGGCGAGTGGTCGCTCCCCATGAAGACTGGTTGGTCGAAGCTTCCTTCGTATTCGAGCCCATAGAGACGCAGTCGTCCTGTGCCGCGCGCCTCAACCGCCATCAGAAAGCGGTGGCCGACAGGCTTGGCGTTGAGCCGCGAGATAAAGGAAGCCGTCTCTCCAGCCGCCAATTGGCCGGGAGCGGCGGACACGGCTATGCAGTTTTCGCCGGTCCCGTCGGCGGGCACAAGCTGAAATGGGACTTTGCCTTCCGTCGTCCAGTTGGCATAAGGTAGCGACTGAGCCAGGCGCGTAAAGTCTCCATGCGCGACCATGTTGGAGGATGCACCGCATCTCAACGTCAGTGCGGTCGCGAGAAGCATCCCCGCCCATCCCTGTGCCGCAAGTCTATTCACTGCGTCCCCCTGCTTTGGAAGCTCGCCTTACATGCACCGCCAGAATCGCATGTTCTATCAGTCACGTCAATAGCATAGTGCTATATTAAGCATAGCACTTTTCATATCGTTTTTTCACCACAAAAAAACTCCAGAAAACGTGGGGCTTAGAGCGATCTGCCTTCGCGAATGACGGGCCCGATCTCGACGACAGGCTCTGGTGGGGGTTTTCCCCCCATGAGTTGCTGGAGCATGGTCCAGGCAACGCGCGCACCTTCCGCAGGATCGTACTCGACCATCGTCAGCGGTACGGGGAAATTGAAGCATCGGCCGGCATTACTGTGGGTGACGATCGCCAGATCTTCGGGCACGCGCACGCCAAGCTCAAGAATGCCGGGCAGCGTTTCCTCGCACAGGCCATCGTCAAGAAAGAAGATCGCGCGCGGCCGATTCGGAGACTGCCAGAGTTGTTTGAACGCCTCGGCGCCCCGGCGCATGGTGACATCCAACGGCACCGCCACCCGGGGTGCCTGTTCCGGCTCCAAGCCGGAGCCGCGCAGCCATGTTTCCACCGCCTGATCCAGGACCTGCTGGCTACGGCCGCCGTCGTGTGTTCTATAGAACACGGCGAACCGGTTGAAGCCGGCGGTTCGCAGTCTCTGAATGCCAAGTCTTGCCATCCGCTCATAGTTCCAGACGACACAGTGCTGACCGCGTGGCACGATCGAAACGATCGACACGCAGGGGATGTGACGTTGGAGGAACTGAGCTTCCAGGGGACCCATGGCCACCACGCTGATCACGCCCATCACCTGCCGCGCGATCGATTCGTCAAGCAAGTGGATGGATTCGGCGAAGGCTTCGGTCGTATCGCCATGCCCAATGGAGAGGACCGCATGGTAACCCCCCGCGGAAGCCTGCTGCCGGATGGCCTGGATCAATGTCCGGTAATAATAGCCGTAGGGCACCACGATGGTGTCTATATTCCCGAGGATGGCGATCAAAGGAGTGCGCTGGCGATTACATACATAGGTGCCCGACCCCTGCTTACGCTCGATGAGGCCTTCTGTTACCAGCACGTTCAATGCGTCGTTCAGAGGCGTGCGGCTCACTCCGAGGTTGGCGAGCAAGTCGCGCTCGGACGGCAGGCGGTCGCCCGGCCGCCACTTGCCGCGAAGGATCGCCTTTCGCAGATGCGCGGCGATCTGCCGCGATTTGGATTCAAACGCCATGGACTCCTATCGTCGTGCTCACCCCGACTGTGGCGGTCACCTGGCCACCTCTGTCACTTTCTTCCCTTCCCGCCATGGCCACACCCAGTGGGACACGTGCAGAGATGTTGACATTGTAGGGCGGCATCTGTCAACCGCAAATGATACGTAAATCATAGCACTTGCCGAGCGCCGGAAGGCATGCGAAAATGCGCCCCATAGGAGACCATCATGATCGCATGTCGGCGGGACGGACCGAGGATTGTCTTTGAGAATGGCTACTGGCAGGTGACGCATGACCTGGATCGCGGCGGGGCGGTGGTGGACGTGGCGTTTCTCAAGGAGGACGGCGCTAACTTCCTGGCCCGACCGCTGGAAATCCGCTCCGGAGCGTTCTCGAACCTGCGCCTGCGCCGGCAACGCGTGTCGCTGCGCAAGCTTCAGGACGGTTTTCTGCTCCGGGTGGAGGGCGTCATGTCAGCTCTCGGCTCTGCCGGCGGACCGCGCCTGGCCGCCGAATACCGCTACACCGAGGCTTGCGTCCGGATCGTCTATTCTCTGAAAGGGGCGAACGGACCGGTCAATTGCTGTTCCGTTGCTTTCGCGCCTTCGTGCGCGTGGCTCGAAGTCGGCAAACCGATGTTCGAGACGGCCTGGCCAACACGCTGGCACCGCGCGCAGGACGCCGTCCCGGTCATGAAGGACGCGCCCTTCAGTTGGGGAGGGTTCACTGAGAATGGCGCCGGGGTGCAGTTCACGATGCTGGACGTGCCGGCCTGGTGGCAACAGGGATCGCGCTTCGTGGTCACCTCCCGGTCCGGCGAAGTCCGCATGAATTCGCTGCATACTGCCGGCGGAGGCGAACTGCGGTGGTCCGTGATGATGGCACCCACCAGTTGGGGACGAGGCCAGGCCTGCAACTACCGCGAGGCGGTTATCTGCAGCCAGCCCTTCCCCTCCGACCGCGAACTGGCCAGACTGAAGGCGCTCGGCGTCAATCTCATCCGCATCCACGAGGGCGCCAACTGGATCAACGACAACGAGGACTTCTGGATGACGGGCGTTTATCCCCCCTATCCGGGACCGAACCTCGGCGAGATGCGGCGCGTCATCGCGACCTGCAAGCGGCTACGGCTGGCCGTCTATCCGTACTTCTGTCTGTCGGAAGCCCATCCCTTATCGGACGCCTTCCTGCGCCACAGCCGCGACTGGACCCTCAAACAAGGGCCGTCGCGGTATCTGCGGTGGTCAGGTCCGCTCACCGACCAGCTCTGGGGCGCAAGCATGTGCTCCGCCTCCGGTTTCGGCCACTGGACGGTCGAGCATGTCCACCGCGTGGTGCGCGAGTTCGGGTTCGACGGCATGTACTTCGACGGCACGGGCACGCAGTTGTGCTACAACTCCCGCCACGGCGCCGTCCCCCATACCACGGCCGATGGCTCGCTCGGGATCATCGAGCGCTGCCGCCGGCGCATGCCCGGCAAGTTCATCGTGCTGCACCAGGCGTGCACGCTCACGCTCAGTGTGGCGCAGCTCAACCTGGGAGACCACCTCGTGACCTTCGAGGAACTCGGGCTCGACAACGTCCCGACACCCCAGGACTTGCCGATCACGCTGCGGATCGCATCGGCCTGTATCTCGACCGCGATTGTTCCCGGGGTGTTCTGCCCGCGCGACGGGGAGCCGTTGACACCTTGCCTCTACGGCTTCAGCTACAAGCCCGGCCGGGAGCCCAGGCCCTCGCGCGAGCGGTTGCGCCGGGGCATTCCTGCGTTCCTGCTCAACGGGAACTATCCCTACACCTATTACTTCCTCGAGAAGCTGCTGTATGGCTATGGCTCGCACCGCGACCGCCTGAGCGACCAGGACGGCTTCTATGCGCTGTTCCGGAAGCTCAAGGCCGTGGGCGACACCACCGGCCCATTCACGCCGTGGTACCGGAGCCCCTACCGCGCGAATCGGGCGGCCGTGAAGACCGCGGCGATCCGGCAGGCAAAGCGGACCGTGGTCATCATGGCTAACATGAGCGGCAAGACGCTCAAGGGCGTGCGCCTCGCCGGACCGGGACTCTCCGCCACGCGCCCGTGCACGCTTGCGCCTTTCGAGTACCGCTTCCTGGTGGCGTCGGCGGCCCCGGATCCCCGGTGCTAAAAAGCATGCAGGCAGGTTCGGCACTACAGATGCGTGCGCGCGGCCGCGCCGCGAAGGAAGGGAAGGATTAACGTCCAACAACGCGTCCCTTAACAGGCTTCAAGATAACGCTAGTGAACGACGCGAAATAACCATCTTT
>JAQULY010000236.1 GCA_028718445.1 Kiritimatiellia bacterium | reverse complement strand
GCCAGACAGAAGACGGCAGCGCCGAAAAACGCGGAAGAGGGCTGAAGCCGGATCTCACGCAGCAGCCGATAAAAGAGCACGCCGGAAAGTGCCCAGAAAACGAGCATAACAGCGTTGTAGGTCAGGCACATGCCCGCCCCGCAACCTCGCAGTGCCGCGGCCAGATACGACGGAATCCAGAAGAGATCGTCAAAGCACAGCACGTACATGTGGGGATAGAAGGCATTGGCATGATAGCGCGGCAGGAGGAGGTGCCCTTGCAGGATGCCGCCAGCGTTCCAGATCAGTTTCCAGGCATGCAGCGGCGGATCCCAATGGTCAGGCAGGCCTGTGAAGAAATTGCCGGCCCACGGCGGCACGGCTGACAGAATCAGCGCGGCCAATGCGACAAACACAAGCCCCATCGAAGCGATGCGCCGATTGTCGCCGCGTTCAGTCATCGGGTTACCCTCGCATCATTGGCCGTTGTTCATTCCGAACATCGCGGAAAGACGACTGTCCCATGTGCCGCCTTTCCGTCTGCGCATGAGCTGTTCCTTCATTCCATAGATGGGGCAGGGGGTTTTCATCGGGCGGAATTCTTTTTCCTCGCGGTGGCTGCCATTAGTTCCTTTGACGATTTGGATGTGTCTCCTCGTTTTTCGTGATCGTCGTCCGTAATCGTCGACCGGATTGTCTCTTCATAGTCAGCCGTCCGGCGCGCAGCGCGGCCCGTTCGGGCGCCAGCGGCGAGAGACCGGCGGCGATCAGGTCCGCGTTGACGAAATCCGGGCAGGCCGCCTCGCGCCGCAGAAACTCCCGGGCAAACGTGGTCTTCCCCGCGCCATTCGGCCCGGCGATGATCACGATCTTCTTTTGGCGGTTTCTCGATGATCTCGTCACGTTGCTGTCACCTCCATGGGCTTGGCCGGAACACACAGCAACATTCTGATGGCCGCATGATAGATATGCGGCGTCCTTTATGTCAAACCGGCCAGCAGCGCTAACGCACCTCAATTCGCGGCTGATAGTTGACTCCACCGGGGAGATGGAGACTGTGGCGTTCTCCCATCAGCGGGTCGCGATTGTGCCTTTGCGGCTGGAATGCCGGATTGAAGCGCGGAACGCGACGCGGTATGATTATGAAATTACCAGGCGAATGGGGACATTGAAACGGTGGCGATGTGGTCGGGAAAGTCGGCGGTTTCTTCCTTCTGGGAGGCACTTGGGTATGCGTGAGTCTGTGCGCAATGGTTTGATTGCGGCTGTCGCCGCGGTGCTGGTAGGGGGCTACTTCACGCAAAGCCATCACGCTGCCTGGCGGGCATTCGTCGCCTCCAAAGTGGCCGCCATGGGCGCGGCGAACCAATCATCGAAGAGAACACCGACGTCACCCGTCCACCGAGCGTCCGTTGCCGGAGCGGCGGCGCCGACTTCGCGAAGCGCGCGGGCGGCGCCACGCAGGTCTGTTCCCACGCCGAAACCCGCCGCCGATCCGCCGGCCACCCGCGAGAGCATCCAATACGTCGAGGTCACGGTGACCGGCGACAAGCCCGAGACGCAGCGTCAAGTTATCGGGCAGATAGCGGGATCTTCCGTCTGGTGTGACGCGCTGCGGCTCGAACAGCGGTTGGCCAGGGCCAGCGCCAACAAGCCCGCATTGCATCTGACCTTGACGAACGCGCCGTGCGCCGGCGCCGCCGCGACGGCCTCAGTCTGGCGGATTGCCATGCTGTCTACGAATATGCAGGGCGGCGTACAGCACATTCCATGTCCGGCGGCGGAGGACGCTGGCGGATTGGCGCTGGCAGTGGAAGACGCGGGATTGGACCTGCTGATGTTCAGACAGCGTGATCATGTGCTGTTGGAGCAGCGGCTGATGGAGTCGCTGGATGCCGCCGTCGCACCGCTGAGCAAGGAGTTGCTGCGGCGTCACCTGGCGACTCTGGGAAACGAGGGTTTCTTCGACGCCAGGTTGGCCGCGCTAACACCCGTCGCGGTCGCCACCAACATGGCGGTCTGGGAGGGAAAGGACTACCTTGTGGAAGCCGGCCGGGCGTACGTGGCCCGCGAACCGTTGTGGCTGCTGTTTCTGCGCGACTGCCGACAGCCGCTGCATTTTTCGATCCGGTCTGAAGTTGAGATTCCGCCGAAGCCGAAGAACACGATCGTGGTCATGCCCGGCTACAGTCCGGGAACCGCCACCGTCAGGCTGGACTTGCGTGTGGGCGAGTGGCTGAAGTACTCGCGGACCGTCAAGTCCGGGACTTCTTCGGCCGTCATGGTCCCGCAGGATCCTTACGAAGAAGCCGAGAAGAGCGGGGTGCACGATCACCTGTTGCGCGCGAGTCTAGGCTTCTTCCAGAAGATGCCGCGCGACGCGCAGAAGCGGCAGATACACTTCCTGATGGAACAGCTCGGGCATGCGGCCTACCGCGATGAGCATCACGACCTGCTGATGCCCGTGATTGTGGACCTGGCGCGCTCGGCGCCGGACTGCCAGGATGTGCTGGTCAGCGCCTGCGGTTCGCGACTCGAACGCATGGGCGACCGTTGCAGCGAGGCGTTCGAGGCCATCGGTCCGGTCTGCACGCGGGCGTTGCTGCGCGGTCTGTCGCACAGGTCCTGGAAAGTGCGTTCGCGGTGCGCGACATTCCTGCGGACGCGGGCGCGCAACTGGCTCGCTCCGTACGAGGGTGAAGTGGTCAAGCGGCTGTCGGAAACGCTGCGGGATGATGATCAGACAAACGCCTATGCGCCAGTGCTGCATCTGCTGAGCGATCTGGGCCCCGCCGCCATGCCCGCATTGCCGGCGATACGCTACGCGGCGGAGCACACCACTATCGCCTCCGACAGGGACCTGGCCGCGCGCGTGGAGGCGTGTATCGCCGGCGGCTGATGCCGCGGATATGCGTATGGCCAGGAATTGTCAAGAGTACTATCAAGGATATGAAACCGAAGAAACCAGCCATGTTCACGATCTCCGTCGGCGACGAACCGCTCCATGCCGCGCCCGCGACCCTGATCGGGCAGCAGGTGGAGGCCTGCTACGGTGCGATCGAAGGCATGTTATCCGACCGGTTGGACAATCCCAAGTTCGCTCCGCCCGCCGATCCCCGTACCGGCGTCGCCCACGGGTGGTTGCCGACGACGACAAACATGCCTGGCATTCGCTACGAACTGACGGCCGGCGCGTTTCTGTCCGGTAGTGAGTCCCAGATGTGCCATCTGTACTGGCCCGTCGAGGGCCAGATGGGGCTGCAGCAAAACCTGCGTCAGATACGCGCCGGCGAGGTTCTGGAACTTGAACTGTGGGCCAAGGCCATGTCGGCGCCGGTGAACATACGCGTGGGGCTGAAACCGGTTTCGGCGACGGCGCCGGCTTACGCCGCGGCCGACGTGTGCGTGGACGCCGCCTACTGGAAACCCTATCGGGTTGTGCTGGAGGTGCCGCAAGACGATGACGCGGCGGTTTTCTTCATCTGGCTGCGCGGCGATGGACGGGTCTGGTTCGATCAGGCGCATCTGCGTCCTGTCGGCGAAGGCCACGTGGCGTCCGCATTCCTCCGTCATAGCGAGACGCTGCGGATTCCCGTCATGCGTTTCCCTGGCGGGACGGTGACCAACGGCTACCATTGGCGTCTTGGAACCGGACCCGCGCATCTGCGTCCGACCATGCCTGACCCGCAGTTCAAGGCTACGATCAACTACGACTTCGGGACGGACGAATATCTGGCCATGTGTCATACCCAGGGCATCGTGCCGCACCTGACGTTGAACATGGGGACGGGCACGCCCGAGGAGGCGGGCGAGTGGGCCGCTTACTGCACGCAGTGGTTTGAAGCGCGTGGCGTGCGTCCGCCTCTCGCCTACTTCGAGATAGGCAACGAACAAAGCGATCATCACGAATTGGGGCATATGACCCCGGAAATGTATGTGGCGGCGGTGCGCGAGTTCGTGCCGGCCGTTCGCCGGGCCTATCCGGCCGCGCGCGTGCTCGTGAAGGCAGACGAGCATTACGTCTTCCTGCGGCCTGACCAGCAGCGCCCGTGGCGCGAACGCATCCTGGACGAGGTCGCCGATCTGGCGGACCTCTTTGTCGTGCACTGCTATCGGGGGAAGCGCGGTGCGACGGACGAGGAGTGTCAAGAAAACGTCGTGGAAGGCGTCCGTGGCGTGCGGACCTATCTTGAGACGCTGATCGCCGATCTGCGGGCTGCCGGGCTGAAGCAGAAGGTGGCGCTAACCGAATGGAACTGCTGGCTGCACGCGGGACATTCGGACGGCAGGGGCTTTGACGAGCCCTATGACGTGCAGCACGGCCTGTTCGTTGCCGGGGTGCTGCACGTGCTGGCCAGTTTGGGGGCGGATGTCGAACTGGCCGAGTTCTACAACCTGATCAACCCCATGGGCGTGTTCCAGCATCGCGGGGCGGAATTCGCGGAGACATGTCTCGCGGACATCTTCCGCCTCTATCGCCCGGCCTTTCCCGGTCAGGTGCTGCCCGTGACAAACGCCTCGCCCGCGCTCGCCGGGAACGATCCGGCGGTGGACGCTCTGGCCATGCGTACCGGCAAGCTTAGCTGGTTGTTTCTGGCCAACCGCAGCGCTTCTCGAAACGCCAGCATCCGGATCACGCCGCCTCCGTGTACGAAATTGGCGGAGACGGTCATGCTGGCCGGCGAGTCGTCCACCGGACAATTTTGCCAGAAAACGCCGGTTTTCAGCGAGGACGAGTTGCGACTGCCGCCCCTGTCGCTTTCGCGCTTGCGGTTCGAGTGACGCTTCAGCGGACGTTGAGAGTTCCCAGCCTATGATCATGGACGGTATCACTGGCAAACCTGGCGGATGCTTTGGCGTTCACGGAAGATGGGCAGGGCTTGTCATGGGTTTGCTGGCCCTGGCCTTCTACTGGGGTGCCGTGCTCCGACTGGATTACAGTCGCACCAGCCTGCTGGATTTGCCTCCGTACCCCGACGCGTCCGAATACTATGCCATGGCCAGATCAATGCAGCGTGGCGACTCCTGTAGAATCCGGATCGGACATGAACTGCTGCCTGCGAGATATCCTGCGGGTTATTCGGTGCTGATGTTGCCTTGGCTATGGCTATATCCGGAAGGGCAACAAATTTTGGCGCCGTTTCGTGCCAGTCAGTGCATGGGGTTGTTACTGCTTTGCGCCACGTGGTTGTTCTACTGGACGCGCGGGCAGCCGCTCGCGGCGGGGGTGGCCGCGCTTCTGCTGGCGACCCTCCCTGGTTTTGCTAATTACAGCAGGGCGCCGATGAGCGAAATCAGCGGAGCGGCCTTGGTCTGCGTTGCCATGATGCTGGCGCTGGATGGCATTAAGCGACGGCGCCTCTGGCCGATCTATTGTTGTAGCGCCCTCCTTGGACTGGCCGTGAACATTCGTCTGCAGTTGATTCTATTCGGCCCGGCGCTGCTGGCCATGCCCATCTCGAGTCGCAATGGAAGTCCATGGCGGCTGGTCCGGCATTCCCTGCTCGCGCTGCTTGTTTTCGCGCTGGCCGCTAGTCCGGTATTCGTCCGAAACGCGCTCGATTTTGGGCATCCTTTTGCGACCGGCTACGACTTCTGGGTTCCGGGCGCCGGGCGCGACGGCCGGGTGTTCTCGGCGCGCTTTGTGGGCGGCAGCGCCATCGGACTTTTGCGCGAGTTTATGCAGGTCAGAAACACAACCGGCGTCGGCGACATTTTCGGCACGGGCGTTCATTTCACGCCGGCCTTCGTAGTGCTGGCGTGCGCGGGGCTGGTCGCCGCGCGACGCTGGAAGGGCTTCCTGATCCTGTCCTGCGCGTGTGGCTGCTATCTTCTGACGACGGCATGCTACTACTACCAGGACGGCAGAATGTATCTCCCGATCCTGATGCTGATGGTTCCCGCGGCGACTGTGCCGGTAGTGAGATCCGTCGAAAGACTGGCCTCGCGACAGGCGCTCAAAGCGCTTCCGGCGCTCGGGCTGGCCGGACTCGCTGTGGCCGGTTTTCCGTCGCAAAGCGGTTGGCCGCCGCAGGCGTGGCGGAGTCAGTTTGTCGATCTGCTCAGTCTGGCGCCGCACGATCGCCCCAACACGTCTCCTGCCTACGCCGCGGCTAACAATCTGAGTGTCCTCGCGCAAGCACGGCCTGGCGTCGTGCTATCGCCAGGCGATGCCGTCTTCCTGAACGCGGTTCTGCCCGCGGGTTTCGCGGCGGCCCCGCTTGACGGTCAGCATGAGCACTGTTATAGCCGTAAATGGCATTATGACGGACGGCATGCACGCGCGCTCGCGCAGCATGCGTGCGCCCAGGCCCTGCCGGTGTATGCCTTGTTCTCGACCAGGCAGGAAATGAAGGCGAACAGACACAGGTTGCCGGAGATTACCGGTTGGCATTGGCAAAGGGCGTCGTCCAGACGGGCGGCGTCGGTGATTTTGCGCTTGTCTCCAGACTGATAGCGGCAGCGCGGCTTCATGGCCGCGGGGCGACCGGACGACTGTCAGCTACGTTGCCTGTGGGGCACCCAGGCATGCCCCCATTTATTCTCGTAATACTTGCGGTTCATCTCGAACAGACGCCGGTAATCGTCCGGATTGAGCATCGAGAAACTGGCCATGCCATAGTGGTGTACGAAGACCTCTTCGCAACACACGACCCGCAGGCCCAGCAGCCGAACCGCGTCGGCATAGTCCTGATCCTCGAACATGCCGACCAGGTACCCCTCGTCCAACGCCCCGGCCCGACGGTACACTTCGCGGCGGAAGGCGACGCAATACATGGCCAGAACCGGAATATCGAAGAGACGTCCGGCGTGCGTGGCCGCCTGTTCCGCCGCAAACGCTTCCATTTCGGCCACGGACTTGTAGCGGGCACGGATGCGTGCCTCGTTGCCGGTCCAGTTCGTGACCGGCCCCACCAGGCCGATTTCCGGCATGAGCGCATACCGTGCCAGTCCTCCGAGCCAGCCTGGAGGCACCACGGTGTCGTTGTTAAGCAGCACCAGCACCTCGCAGTCGTCGAGCAGTCGGAGCCCGATGTTGTTGGCACCGGCAAAGCCCAGATTGGTTCCGTTCTCGACTACCTGTAACCTCGGTTCGCGCACCGCCTCAGACCGCAGAAACGCGATCGTGGCCGCGTCCGACCCGTTATCCACTACCACCACGCGGAAGTTGGTCCAGCGCGTGCGCTGCAGGACACTCTCCAGGCACTGCCGGAGATATGGCAGGCCGAAGAACGAAACGATCACGATTCCCACCCGGGGGCTGGGACTGCCCGGCAAGGGTGGCAAGGGCGGCGGGCTGCCTCCCTTGGGAAGCAAGCGCAGGCGTGAGCCCTCCGCCGCCGGCCGTGGCCGTAGAAAACGAATCAAGCTCACGAACCTCAACGGCAGCGGTCTCATCCTGACCCAACCTGGACATCCGTGTCGAACCATGTTCTGTACGAGCATCGATAACGGACGTCGCGGTTGCGGTCTTTGATTTCCCTGGCGGGGTTGCCCACGGCGATGCGCCAGGGCGCGACATCTCTGGTGACCACCGCTCCCGCGCCGATGACCGCTCCGTCGCCGATGGCGACTCCCGCGCGAACGATCGCGCGCGCCCCAATCCACACGTTGTGCCCGATGGCGGTTTGTCCGCCGCGGGTGGCGAAGTCCGGACTCTGCGGGTCATGATCCATGGAAAGGATATAGACTTCCGGCGAGATGCTGCAATTGTCGCCGATGCTGACACCCATACGCCCATCAATGTAGCAGCGGCGGTTGATTACGGTGTTGGAGCCGATGCTGACCGCATTGCCCGTGAAAAAACATCCCATGTGTATGCAGGCATGCTCGCCCACAGCGTATCGCAGCACATGACGGTAGTAGGCGTGCCTGAGACAAAACGATGGAATCCTGGCAACGACGTGGTTGGCGAAGGCAAACTCCGCCGCGCGTATGAACGCTCCCGCACTCATGCCTTGGCCCTTTCAGGATCGAGCTCACGGTAGAGGCCCTCAATGGCGCCATCGGCGATGGCGTTGTTGTCGTAAGCCGCCATGGCCTTGCGGTGGGCCGCCTCTGCCATCCGGGCCGCCAGGACATGGTTCCGCAGCAACGTTACGACACTGGACGCAAAGCTCTGGCAATCGTCCGCCACCATGATCTCACGCCCGTGCTCGAGGGCGATGTCCTCCACGGCAATTGACGTGGCGTCACACGGTCGGCGCAACGCGGCGTACTGAACAACCTTGGTGCGGAACCCGGCGCCTGAAACCAGCGGGGCGACGCAGACTGCCGCCCTCTG
>JAQULY010000235.1 GCA_028718445.1 Kiritimatiellia bacterium | reverse complement strand
AATTGGCGCTGTGCACTGGACGCAAGGTATCACGCCCACGTCATCGGGTCAAAGGCGGAACCGCCGCCATCGGTCTGTGGGTCTGCGCCCGCTTGCATTGGCCAACACTCTGGTAATTGGTGAGATGGGGGCGCGAGTGGTGTGCATGTTAGTCCCTAGACTGCGAGAGTTGCAGCTTCCTCTGCCACCCAGCCATGCTCTCGCCCTTGCGCTTGCGGCTCGGCAGAGCCTCGCCCAATTCGATCGTTCACTCGCGCATGGATAAAACTGGTGGGCGAGCGTCCTCGCGAGCCGTCTCTACGCAATCAACGTGCATGGTTAGGTGGCACAAGTACGCAACTCTCGCAGTCTAGGGTGAGTGTGAGACACTTGAAACAGCACCTGAATCCGTGAGACAGCACTCCGGATCACAGGTCGAGGGTGTTGGCGCTGCCCGTCAGCGTGCCGGCGGCGGCTACTGAACCGGACGAAGTACCCGTGTCCCGCCGCCGGGGGCAAGCGCGACGCGGATCGGGATCACCGGAAAACGGCGCGTCAGCATGGGCCGGATGCAAGGAAGCGGGGGCGGCGCCAACCTCGCGGTTGCGCCGCCCCCGGTGACGCCGCAGCCGGCCCATGATCACGCGCCGGCTTTCCGGACCGATCCGCGCCGCCTCCGTGCTACGCCTCCCTGTCCTCATGGCACGCCCAACAGATCGCTCCTGCTCACATGCACCCCACTCGCACCCCTATCTCAATGAGACCATTACCCACTTTGTCCTTGTCACAACGACCGCGAAATGCTTCAACAAGAACAGTCCGGCCGCACTGCGGCTGAACCGCTCTCTATAGGTTGACTCAATGTCCAGTACCTACTTCGATCTGCAGGTTAACGGTTACGCCGGCGTGGACTTCAATGCCGACGATGTCGGCGCGGCGGATGTCGTTCGGGCATGCGAACGTCTGGCCGCCGACGGTGTCGGCGGCATTCTGGCCACGATTATCACGTCGCCACTGCCTGCCATGGAGCGGCGCCTGCGCCGTCTGGCGGAAATTCGCAGAGAGCATGCGGCCGTGAGCGCGATGATCCGCGGCTTTCACGTCGAAGGCCCCTTTCTGAGTCCGGTGCCGGGCTACCGCGGCGCGCATGATCCCGAAGCCATTGTCCCGGCTTCGCTCGATGGTGCCCAACGGCTGCATGCGGCCTGCGGAGGCTTGCTGAAACTATTCACGCTGGCGCCGGAGTGCGATGCGGGTCTGCGCGTTACGCGCTGGCTGACCGAGCAGGGCGTAGCCGTCGCCGCGGGACACACCGACGCCCCGCTGGCGACGCTGCGCGCCGCCGCCGACGCCGGTCTGCGGCTTTTCACGCACACCGGCAACGGCTGTCCGCTGCAGATGCACCGCCACGACAACATCGTCCAGCGCGCCCTGTCGCTGCACGACCGGCTGTGGCTCTGCTTCATCGCCGACGGGGTGCATGTGCCCTTCTTCGCCCTGGGGAACTTCCTCCGCGCCTGCGGCCTGGAACGCGCGGTCGTGGTGACGGACGCCATGCAGGCGGCGGGCATGGGCCCGGGAGTATATGGCATCGGCAAGTTCCAGGTACTGGTGGGCGAAGACCTGGCGGCCTGGGCGCCGGACCGCTCGCATCTGGTCGGCTCCGCCGGAACGATGGCCAAGACCGCCGCCAATCTGCGCGAACACCTCGGGCTGAGCACGACCGAGGTGCGGCTGCTGACCGCCGGGAATCCGCGCCGCGCGCTCGGCCTGGCGGATTGATTGAGATTGGGCCTGAAAGGAGCGGTTCAACTGCGGAGCAGTTGAACCGCTCTCTATAGGCTCAATGTTCGGCCGTCGCCCGCAGGTAGGCCACCTGAACCTGCTTGTTGAGCGGCACGATCAAGCCGCGATAGATTTCGACCAACGCGCCAGCCTCCGGAATGGCGCCCGTACCGCTGCTCTGCCGCAGCTCGGCCAAGTAGGTGTCGGCCTTGCGGCGTACACGTTCCAGCACCGCCTCCTCTACTTCCGGATGCGTGATCGCCGCCATCAGTTCCGCGTCGTCAGTCCGGGCCAGCAGTGCCGCAAAGCGCAACGGCTCCTGCAGCCGCTTGCTCTCGGCTACGAACATGCCGAAATGCACGCGCCGCGACAGCGCCTGCAGGCAGGCCACATCGCAGACGGCGCTGGAGCCGTACTGGCTGTCGTCGCCCGCCGGGCAGAGCCGCGGGATCGCTTCCGTCTCATAGGCGGCGCGCACGCGCGCGTTGATGTTGATGCGGTTCGGCCGCAACGGATTGCCCGTATACGCCAGCGGCGGCAGACGCGGCGGCGGCAGGTCGTCAAAGAAGGGATGCTCGTCCGGACAGGTGTAGCGGCGCATGGCCGCGTGGGCGCACTCGGTCTCGCGCAGCAGGTGACCGACCAGACTCTCGCACGGCGTCAGGGCCGGAAAGGCGCCGCGCCGGTATATCTCCAGGTTCTGTCGGAACTGCGCCCGCTCGATCAGTGAGAAGATGATGGTCTCCTCCATGCGCACCAGCGACTGGCGCGCATTGGCCAGGAGCAGTTGCGGATGGGCTGGAGTCTCCAAAGTCATGGCACCGTCATGGCACCGCGAAAGCGCGCGCGAAGCCGGCGACCTCCTGCCGGATACGCACCTGCAGCGCTTCGTCGGAAACGTGGTTGAGCACCTCCGCGATCCAGCCGGCGATGCGCTCCATCTCGGGCTCGCGCATGCCGCGCGTGGTGGCCGAGGCGGTGCCGAGACGGACACCGGAGGTGACGAAGGGACTCTTGGTATCGAAAGGTATCGCGTTCTTGTTGCCGATGATGCCGGCGCGGTCAAGGGCGGCGGCGGCGTCCTTGCCGGTCAGCCCGGAGGCGCCCACGTTCACAAGCATCAGGTGCGTATCCGTGCCGCCCGAGACCAGCCGGAAGCCGTGCCCGCTCAACGCTTCGGCGAGTCTGCGGGCGTTGGCCACAATCTGGGCGGCGTAGTCGCGGAAGTCGGGCTGCAACGCTTCGCGGAAGCAGACGGCCTTGGCGGCGGTGGTGTGCTGCAAAGGTCCGCCCTGCAGTCCCGGAAAGACGGTCTTGTCTATGGCCTGGGCGTACTTTTCGCGGCAGATGATCAGCCCGCTGCGCGGTCCGCGCAGCGTCTTGTGCGTGGTGCTGGTGACAAAATCGGCCAGCGGCACGGGACTGGGGTGCACGCCGCCGGCGATGAGACCGGCGATGTGGGCCATATCCACCATCAGCAGGGCGCCGGCGCGGTCGGCAATGGCGCGGAAGCGGGTGAAATCGAGTGTGCGCGGGTAGGCGCTCCCGCCGGCCACAATCAGCTTGGGTTTGCACGCCAGCGCCTGCGCTTCGATGGCGTCGTAGTCCAGGCGTTCGTCACGCTCCGACACCTTGTAGGAAACGATATTGAACAACCGCCCGGAGAAATTGACGGGACTGCCGTGCGTCAGGTGACCGCCCTGGTCCAGGCTCATGGCCATGATGGTGTCGCCGGGCTGGAGCATGGCGAAATAGACGGCCATGTTGGCGGAACTGCCGCAGTGCGGTTGCACGTTGACGTGCTCGGCGCCGAAAAGCGCCTTGGCGCGCTCGATGGCCAGCCGCTCGACGTCGTCCACAAACCGGCAGCCGCTGTACCAGCGCTTGCCGGGGTAGCCTTCGGAATACTTGTTGGTCAGCACGCTGCCCTGCGCCTCGCGTACAGCGCGCGAAACGTAATTCTCGGAGGCGATCAGATTGATCGTCGTATCCTCCTGCACGGTATGGCCCACGATGGCGGCATGCACCTCGGGGTCGGCGCGCCCCAACAGCGCAATCTCGGAAAGGCGGCCGGCCCTCTCGATCTTCTGGAGACGGCGCGCGTGCCTCTCGCCACCGTCGAAGGGCGTGTCCAACCAGGCGGCGGCAATGGCGGCGGCCTCTTCCGGCGAGATGATGGCGCCCGCCAGCACCAGCACGTTGATATCGTTGTGCGAGCGGCCGCGGGCGGCGCGGTCGGGGGTATCGCAGACGGCGGCGCGGACGCCGCTGAAGCGATTGGCGGCAATTGCCATGCCCGTGCCGGTGGTGCACAGCAGGATGCCGCGGCCGGCGCGTCCGTCCACGACGCGTTCGCAGACTTCCCGCGCGTAGTCGGAGTAGTCCACTGACTGCGTATCGAAGGTGCCGCAGTCGTCCACTTCAATGCCGCGCTGCCGCAACAGTTTCAGCAGCGCCGCCTTGATTTTGAACCCGCCGTGATCGTTACCTAGTGCGATTTTCATCATAGCTGAACCTGCCTCGCCTCTCTGTCGGCGCCGGACGCCGGAAAAGCAAGGTAGTATATGTATTCCTGGCAATGCGGAACAGTCCAAAACAAATCGGAACCGCCCCACTTGGCGTACTCGGCGTCCTGACGGCCTAACCGGCGGCGGCCGGATTTGGCGCCGCGGCGGCAGACTCGGCGGCCGCACGCTGGCGGTCGCGCGCGCGAAACTCGCGCGCAAAAGCGCGGTACGACTCGGCGGCCTTGGACTCCGGATCATAAGCCGTAATGGGCTTGCCGAAACTCGGGGCTTCGCCCAGGCGTATGCTGCGGGGAATGACGGTCTCGTAAACCAGTGCGCCGAAATGCCGGCGCACTTCGCCCACGACATCCTGCGAGAGCCGCGTGCGGCCGTCAAACATCGTCATCAGGATGCCCTCGATGCCCAGGCGGTGGTTGGCGCCGTTGGCCTTGAGGCGGCGAACCAGGTCGGTGATGACGCTCAGTCCTTCCATGGCATAGTACTCGCACTGCATGGTCACAACCACGCCGTCGGCGGCTGCCAGCGAGGCCGTCATCAGAATTCCCAGCGACGGCGGGCAATCCATCAGCACGTAATCGAAGACGCGAGCCTCCAGCACGCGCGCAAGTGCCTTCTGCACCGCCAGCAGATGATTCTCGGCGCGCGCGATCTCGATTTCGGCCCCGGCCAGATCGAGTTCGGACGGTATGATGTTCAGGTTGGCATAGACCGTCGGCTGGATGATGTCGGCGACGTCCGAAGCGCCCGTCAGTACCGGATAGAGACTGTATCCAGGCCGCGGGCGCAGTCCCAGACCACTGGTGGCGTTGGCTTGCGGATCGAGGTCTATGACCAGCACGGTGGACTTCAACTCAGCCAGCGCGGCCGCCAGGTTGACCACCGTGGTGGTCTTGCCGACGCCGCCCTTCTGGTTGGCGATGGCGATGACGCGCGTATGCGCGGAGGTGGCGGCTGACGTAGCGTCTGACATGGGCCGATTCCGTTCTCCGGTTCCGCTATTTCGCGGGAAAGGCGGACATGCCCTTGACGATCTTGCCGCCGCCGGAGAGCGCCTTGCAGTAGGCGACCTTCTCCTTCACCTCCGTGGCCTCGATCTGGCCGACGGTCGTCATGCTCGAATCCAGCACTTCGCCGGTGTCCTCGTCCACCACCTCCTCGGCCTGACCGACGTCGAAACGCATCCCCACGTTGACGCCTTCGCGCGTGCCGCGGTTCACCAGAATCTTGCCGTCCTTGACCAGGGCGATCGAGCCCTGCCAGGGAATCTGTTCCAGTTGGTCGGTAAGAAACGTAACGCCCTGACCAACGGCATCTTCGCAGGCCTTGCCGACATTGTCGTTCATATGCCCGCCGGCATCGCCGGTCAGGCCGCCCAGCTTGGGACCGCTGTAGCCGATGCGCGCGCCGCGTTTGGCGGACTTGCCGACCACCTTCGTGGAGGACTTAACCTGACCCGTACGCGAGTCCACCAGGTAGATGGTGATGTTGACTTCGGCGTTGTCCTTGGCGCCGCCGATGCTGATGCCCTTGAAATTGATCCCCCCGCCGCCGCCGGTGGTGCTGTCCTGAACGTGCGTGATCGAGCCGCGCACCAGCAGTTGTGCGGGTGTCATCTGTCCGGTGGCGGGAGCCTTCTTGCCGCCGGCCACGCGTCCGCTGGCGGCCAGATCCTGTTCCGCCATGGCGGCGCCGCGCATCTCCGCGTCGCCCAGCACGATGAAACGGCCGGACTTCTGCAGCGCGTCGGTCATGATCGTCGTGAAACCATCGCCAATGTCCCAGCGACCGTGCCAGCCGGCCTCGTTTTCGAACTTGGAGACGGTGATGGAATAGCGCAGGTTACCTTGCGCCGGCTCCTGGGCAATGGCCGCAAGCGAGGTTGCCGCCACGGCGATCAACCAGGGAATAGTTCTGGCGCAGACATGCTTGTTAGCGTTCATGATTTCCTTTCTGGCCGCGCGGTTGCCGCAATCCCAACTGACGCGCGCCGGATTGGGGAAAGCATAGCGCAGCGCCTCGTCCGGCGCAAGTTTGGTCAAGCCCTTGGCGGTAATGGGTCAGTGAGAGGTCAGTGAGATGGGGACGCGAGTGGGGTGCATGTGAGAGTGAGAGACCTGAGACTGCGCCTGACTCCGTGAGAAGGCACACCGGACCGCAAATAGAAGGTGTTGGCGCTGCCCGTCGGCGTCCCGGCGGCGGCTCCTGAACCGAACGAAGCACCCGGGTTCCGCCGCCGGGGGCAAGCGCGGCGCGGAACGGGGTTACCGGAAAACGGCGCGTCAGCATGGGTCGGATGCAAGGAAGCGGGGACGGCGCCAACCTCGCGGTTGCGCCGCCCCCGCCGACGCCGCAGCCGGCCCATGATCAAGCGCCGGCTTTCCGGCCCGATTCGCGCCGCTTCCGTGCTACACCAACACGTCCCTATAGCACGCTCAACAAATCTCTCCCGCTCACATGCGCCCCACTCGCACCCTTATCTCACTGACCAGTTTCTCTGGTCAACCCTTGGCGCGAGGGAACGGTTGCGGTAAGCTGTACCGCATGTCTCGCGATCCTCAAGCGCCTGCCTCCGGCAGCATCCAGTCTGACACGCGCCGCCGCGTCGTGGCCATCGCCGGCCGCCCCAACGTCGGCAAGTCGGCCATTTTCAACCGTATCGCCGGCAGACGCGTGGCCATCGTTCATGACGAGAGCGGGGTCACGCGCGACCGCCTCGTGCGTGAGGTCGCCTGGGGCGAAGAACGGTTCGAACTGATAGATACCGGTGGCGTGCAACTGCTCGGGGGCGAATCCGCGGCCGACACCATCGGGGCCGGCGTGCGCGCACAGGTGCAGGCGGCCTTGGAGGATGCGGCCGCGGTCATCCTGGCGGTTGATGCGCAGCAGGGGCTGCACCCGATGGATGCCGAAGTCGCGCGCATGGTGCGCCGTTCGGGCTGTCCCTGCTTCGTGGCCGTAAACAAGTGCGACCTGCCGCAGCACGACGGCGCCGCCAGCGAGTTCGCGGCGTTGGGGTTTCCGCTCTACGCCGTCTCGGCCCAGCACAACCGCGGTTTTGACGCGCTGATGCACGCGGTCACGGCCCGGTTGCCGGCAGCCCCCAACGAAACGATCGAGCACCCGCTCAAGGTGGCGGTGGTGGGACGCCCCAACGCCGGCAAGTCGTCATATATCAACCGTCTGCTGCGCGCGCCGCGCGTGATCGTCTCTGAAGTCGCCGGCACCACCCGCGACAGCATCGAGGTCCCCTTCTCCATCGGCGCCGGCCCGCAGGCGCGCCACTACCGCCTGATAGACACCGCCGGCATGCGCCACGTGCATCGCATAGACAGCGCCGTCGAACGCTTCAGTCTTTTCAGGGCGGAACGCAGCGTGGCTGAAGCCGACGTGGTCGTGCTGGTGTTGGACGCCACCGTCGGCCCCGCCGTGCAGGACAAGCACATTGCCGCACTGATCCAGCGCGAACTCAAGGGCTGCGTCATGGTGGTCAACAAGTGGGATCTGGCCATCGCCCAGGGCGTGACCCAAACGCGGTACGAGCCGGCCCTGCGCGCCGCCATGCCGTTCATGGCGCACTGCCCGCTGGTGTTTGTTTCCGCCCAGAGCGGTTACAACATCCGCGCCAGCGTGGCCGTCATTGACGAGGTCGCCGCACAGACCCGCGCCACCCTTTCCACCGGCCTGCTCAACCGTGTGCTGGCCGACGCTACCGCGCGCGTTCAGCCTCCCGGCGCCGGCAGCCGGCGCATGAAGATCTACTATGCGGCTCAAACCGGCACGGCGCCGCTGTCGCTACGTCTCTTCGTGAACGACACCGCCCTGGCCACCAGCAACTACACCGACTACCTCGTGCGCGCGCTACGCGCGCATTTCGGTCTGGCCGGCGCGCCCATAGTGATTCGCTATCGGCAGCGCGTCCGCCCCGACGAACACGCCACGCGGCATGCCGGCCCGGCCCCCGCCGGCAAACCGCGCCGTAGCTGGCGCGGGCGGTAG
>JAQULY010000234.1 GCA_028718445.1 Kiritimatiellia bacterium | reverse complement strand
CTTCCGGCACAACACGATCCATACGCAACTGACCGCGCTGCTCGCTTTCGAACGCGAGGAGCGCCGCCGCGAAACCGAAGCACTGCGCGCGCGCCTGGATGCGCTGGAGGCGGCCGATGCCCGCGGGAGTAAGCCGGCATGAGCGCCCGCCGCTTCGACCAACTACTGGCCGGCTACGCCGATGGCGATGCCATTTCGCATGAGGTCCGCCAGTTCGCCGCGATCGCGCGCGATGCCGGCTGGCAGACTCGCCTGTTCGCTCCGGCCACCCATATCGCGCCCCGGCTGTCAGGCGAATGCTTTCCGCTGGAGTCCTATGACGGCAAGGCGGGAGACGTCCTGCTGTACCATTTCGCCATCGCGTCCCCGGCCGCGGCCTGTTTCAGGTCCACAGCGGCGCGTCGCCTGCTGCGCTATCACAACATCACGCCGTCCCACTTCTTCCGCCCCTACGACACGAGCGTGGCCCTGAGTCTGGAGGCCGCCCGTAACGAACTGCCCTTGCGCGTGGCCGAGGCGGACGCCGTCTGGGCCGACTCCGCGTTCAATGCCGCCGAACTCGCGGCCTATGGCGCCTCCAAGACGCGCGTCATGCCGTTGTGCGTCAAGTTGCCGGACGCGGAGACACCCGTGGATGACGTCATGCGGCGGCAACTCGGCGGCGGGTTCGTCAACTGGCTGTTCGTCGGCCGCATCGTGCCCAACAAGTGCGTCGAGGATCTGCTGCTGGCCTTCGCGTGGTACCATCGGGCCATTAACCCGCGCAGCCGCCTGGTCATAGTGGGCTCCGAGCGTTCCTGCCCGCGCTATGCGGCCCAACTGCGTTTTCTGTCGGGGCGGCTCGATCTGGCCAACGTCTTCTTCACCGGCTTTCTGGACGCGCGGCAACTGGAGGCGTGTCACCGCTGCGCCTCGGTCTATCTCTGCGCCAGCCGGCATGAGGGCTTCTGCCTGCCTCTGCTGGATGCCATGGCACACGGCGTGCCCGTGATCGCGCGGGACACCGGCGGCGTGCCTGAAGCGATGGGCGACGCGGGGGTGCGCTACGGCGAACTGTCGCCGCGGGAACTGGCGGTGCTGGCCGACGAGTTGGTTTCCAACGCCGCCTTGCGTCAGGAGGTGCTGGCCTCGCAGTCGCTCCGTGTCGCGGCATGGCGCGCGCGCAATCTCGGCGCGGAGTGGGCCCGCCTGGTTGGCTAGGAGCCGTCGGCCAGCGCGCGATCGAAGTCCTCGAGACGCCGCCGGGCGTACGCGTCGTCATAAGCGCCGGCCAGGAAAAGGTCATAGGCCTCGTCGTGGAAGCGCCGCCAGGAGTCCTCTTCCTCGCCCGGCACGATCGGATAGAAGAGCGCGCCGCAGCTCTGCGCCGCGGCCAAGTCGCCAGGAGCGTCGCCGATCATCAGCACGCGGCCGTCCCCATAGCGACCTCCATTGGCCTGAACAAGCTGTTCGCTCTTGCTGCCGTGCTCCTGCCCGGCGATGCACGGCACCAGGCGGTCAAGGCCGTGGTGCCGCCATTCCTTGAGCAGCGCCGCCTCTGGCGTCTGCGACACCACCACCAGGTCGCTCCCGCCCGCCAGGCGCTCCAGACTGCGCCGCGCCCACTCGAACGGCGGCACCGGCGCCATGCGTGCGTCTATGTCCGCGTTGACGGCCAGGCTCCAGCCCATGAGGCGCTCGAGTTCCGGATCGCCCGTGCGTGCCACCTCGGCCGCCAGGGTGGCGTTGCCCAGCGGCAGGCCGGAGCCGCAATACGCGCGTAACGCCGTCAGGTCAGGCAGCTTCACGCCGCTGGCGCGCACGTCTGCGCGCGCCGCGAGCTGCTCAAAGAACACCAACAGATTGGTGAAGCGATTGCGTCCACGCAGGCGCGAACGCAGGTTGACGTGTTCGGCCACCTCGCGCACCTGCCGCTCAATGAGTTCCAATCCCCACCATCGGACGATCAAGGGATGAAAATGCCGGCGCTGCTTGACGTCCATCGTGTCGAAGACGCATCCGTCGGAGTCTATACCCACGAGTGTGTCGTGCCGTTTGGACGGGGGCACGAAGGCGGATGCGTTGGGTGCGGTGGCCTGGCTCATGGTTCGGTCCGGTCAAGCCGTTCGAGTTCCAGCGCCAGCACGCGCGCGGGCCGGTGGCGATGGTAGTGAAACTCCAGACGCAACGGCAGGACGCCATCGTACGCGAAATCGCATACTGCCGGCAGTCCGGCGATGACGCCGGCATTGTTGAGATGGCGTCCGCCGGAGCCGATGGTGGCTGGAATCAGGCGGCCGATCTCCACGCCCCTACCCTCTTCCGTGGGCGCCGTCAGCAAGCGCGCGCGCCAGCACCCCGACGGGAAAGGCAGACCGGGACCGTAGATGGCCAGGCCCTGCGGGTCGCGCGCCGGGTCGAGTGCAACACTGCCGTCGCGCGCGTCGGTGGCGCCCTGGTGGAAGAGGCTGGCGGCTGGCCAGCGATAGACGCCGTCGCGCGGCGTGCCGGCGCCATCGCCGGCCGTCAGCAGCGCGTGTTCGATCCGCGGAGCGCCCTCCGCCACTTGCCAGACGACGCCGCAGGGAGGCGTGAAGGGCGCCTCGATCCAGCGCGCATTTTCTCCGTCAATGCTCAGATTCGCGCCGCCGTCCGCCGCGAGGCGGCCCGCGCCGGAGACGCGCAGCAGGTAGTGCAATCCAGGGGCGGGAGCCACGGGTGCGCGCAGGCGCAAGGGATACTTCGTCGCCGCCTCCGGAAAGGACCAGTGCAGCGTGGCGGCATACAGCGGCGGTCCCCAGAGCGGCGGAACCTCCGCCGCCTGGCGCGGCGCATCCCGCAGGAAGAAACTCCACATCTGCCCGTCTTGGGCAATCGGCTCCAGCCATGGGTGCTGCAACAGCCGGCGCAGCGCGATGGCGGCAGGAAAGGGACTGACGCGCTCGGGATAGGGCTGTTCGTGGAAGATCGCATAGCGCACGCCCATGGCGCGCAGCGACGCAACCTGGGCTTCGTCCAGAGCCCCTTGGTTCAGACTCTCGAAACGCCGGAAGACATTGGTGTGATAGCCCAGCGGCACGGCGGGCGCATAGCCGTTGACCAACCGCACGCGTGACTTGGCAATGCCATACTCGTACACGGATGCATAGTGCGACTCTCCCGGCCACAGCGGCAAAGCTATGGCGTGCGGGCGTTGATCCTGGCGGCTTGCGGCGTGCCGCGCGATCTCTTCATAGGCCGGCATGCGCGCCGGCAGCGCGCATAAGCCAGGATTGATGCGCGAGCGGAAGTCGGCCAACGTCAGGAGAAGCAGCAGCACGGCCGCCCAGCGGGCGCCGCGCGCGCGGCTTCCCTCCCATTGGCGCCACATGGAAAACAGCAGCAGGGAGAAGACGGTGAGGATCGCCGGCATCAGACAGAAGACCTTGACGGTCTGGCGGATCATTGTGTACTTGGGCAGCAGTTTGCGGGCGGCGCGCATGGCCAGCGCGTTGAGAGGGCCGTTGGCGCCCATGGCCAGCGCGCAAACAAGCGCCAACCCGGCGAGCAGCAGGCCGATCAGCAGCCAGGGCCGGCCGATGCGGTCCCCACTTGGCGATTCCTTCCTGACCCCATGTCGCGACAGGCAACAGCAGCCGGCCAGTCCCAGGCCCAGCAGCGCCAGCAGGGGAAAACCGAGAAAGATGTGATTCGACATGGCCAGCGGACGCCGGCTGTAGAAACCGTGCCCAGTCGGCGAGAAGATCCTGATGGTATTCCAGCTTCGTCCTGAAGCCAGGTCCGATCGCGCCAACTGGCTGCCGGTGACGAGGCTCAGCCCGACCGCCGCGGCGGCCAGGGCTGCCGCGGGCAGAAGCGCCAGGGCCACGGCGCGCAGTCGCGCGGCGTCCGGCCGCAGCGGCGCGGGATCGGCGCACCAGGCGAGGATGCACCAGGCGGGTGCGATCAGGGCGCTGAAGTAGAAGACGTGCAGGTCGGTTCCATAGGCCGCCAGGATGGACGCGCCGGCCAGCCAGCCGCCGGCGGATCGCCGGTCGCGCACGGCCACATCCAGACCCGTCAGCAGCCAGGGGATCAGGCCCATGGCGAAACCGGTGGGACTGCCGCACAACAGCGTGATCCAGCGGTAAGGGAAGGCATTCACGGTCAGCGCGACGGCCAGTGCCAGACCCGCGCTTCCCGTATAGCGCCGCGCCAGCGCATGGCTGCCGGCCACGCCCAGCAGAAAGGCCAGCAGCAGCGACAGGTTCCAGGCTGCGGCATCGCCGGCCCAGGGCGACAGCAGCGCGTAGACCAGCGAGAACGGCAGATACAGGGGATCGGGATGATATCGCGCGGCGTCGTCTCCGGTGTTGAACTCGTAGAGGTTGGTGAAGAGCGGAGTGTGTCCGGCCAGCATGTCGCGCGTCAGCCAGAAGTGGTATAGAAGCTGGAGATGGTCGCCGGGGTCCAGGTCGCGCACGGCCGAACCGGCCTCGGCATGGACTTCCCTGGCGGGTATGGCGCGGCTGAAGTGGCGCGGCAGGGGCCACGAGAAGGTTGCCCAAAGCAGCAGACCGCCGGCCAGCAGCCAATACCGGGAAGATTTGATGTAGGAATGGCAGGACATGGAAGGCGCGGGCACGGGACCAGGCGGACGCACTGCGAAAAAGATGTCACAGTGCCGCCGTGGGGTCAATCTGGAACGATCACTTCAGTAAGGCGCCGTCCCACAACCGCTTCAGGAAGTCAGTTACGGGCAGGACGGCGATACCATCCCACGTTGCGGCACGTTGACCACGGTAGACGCCAAAGCAGGTCAGCTTGTTCCGACCAAGCTCCTCGCGCATGCGTTCCAGTCCGCGATTATCGCGCCGCTCCCAGCGCGTGGCCGCCTTCATCTCAAGTGCCACGAACCCGTCATGCGTCTCGCACAGACAGTCCACTTCCACGCCATCGTAACTTCGCCAGTAGTAGATGGGATAATTCAGCCGCGCATAGGCGACGAAAGCGCGCAGTTCGCCGTGGAGAAATGTCTCGAACAGGGGGCCTTGTTCCTCCGGGGAAACAGGATACGGCAAACGCCCCGAAAGCGCGCGAGCCACCCCACAGTCGAACAGGTAGAACTTGGGGTGCGCCACCTGCTTGGTGGCGCGCTTGAGTTTCCAGGGACGGACCCAGTAGCCGACCAGGGTGTCGTGCAGGATGTCGAAATAGTTCTGCGCCGTTTGCCGGCTGACAGCGGCATCGCGCGCTATGGCCGATGTATTGGTGACCTGACCATTCTGGCGGGCGGCAATTTCCAGGAAGCGGCTGAATCCGCCGATGCTTCGCGTGAGCGCTTCGGCTCGCACCTCTTCCTGCAGATAAGTGTCCGCATATGCCCTGAGAAAAGCGATGGGGTCAGGGCCTGTAACGGCGAGTGGCAGCGTGCCACGTGTCATCGCTGCATCGGTGTCGATATTGAAGGACATTTCCGCGGAAACGAGCGGAAACAGATTCTCCACCAATGCTCGCCCCGCGAGAAGGTTGCTGCCGCCGCGCCGCAGTTTGCGCGCACTCGACCCGGACAAGATGAAGTTCAGACGTCGTGCCTCGATCAGACGGTGAACTTCGTTCAGCAACTCCGGCACTTTCTGGACTTCATCAATCACCACCCATGTGCCCGGAGCCAGTGCCCCTGCCTCCCTGAACAGAGCCCCCGGTTCCCGGCTGAGACGTAGAGTCTCGCCGGTGTCCAGCAGGTCGTAGTACCTGGCGTCCGCAAAATGTGCTCGTATCCAGGTTGATTTCCCTGTGCCGCGAGGGCCAAAGAGAAAGAACGACTGCCTGATCGGGTCCAGCTTTCTTGCAAACATAGTTGGCATATTTACCGCTATTGTGCCATATGTCAAGGCAAATCTGCGAGCTCTGCGAGACGCAAATCTTGACGTCGTCAGCCAGGAGAGCCACACTTCGCGCCTGCTCAGAACCACACCAGCGAATCATCCGTGACAAACGACACCCAGCGACAGACCGAAATCGCGCGACGGCGCACCTTTGCGATCATCTCGCATCCCGATGCCGGCAAGACCACCCTGACCGAGAAACTGCTGCTTTACGGCGGCGCCATCCAGCTTGCGGGCTCGGTGCGCGCGCGCCGCAACCAGCCGGACACCACCTCGGACTGGATGGAGTTGGAGAAGGAACGCGGCATCTCGATCTCCTCCACGCTGCTGCAGTTCGATTACGGCGGGTGCGTGATTAATCTACTCGACACCCCCGGGCACAAGGATTTCAGCGAGGACACCTATCGCGTGCTGACCGCCGTGGACAGCGCCATCATGGTGATTGACGCCGCCAAGGGCATCGAGGAACGTACCCGCAAGCTCTTCGAGATCTGCCGCCTGCGAGGCATCCCCATTTTCACCTTCATCAACAAGATGGACCGCCCGGCGTTGGAGCCGCTGTCACTGGTGGACGAGTTGGAGAAGGTGCTTGGCATTAACGCCTTCCCTGTGACATGGCCGCTGGGCAACGGCGAATCGTTCCGCGGCGTCTATGACCGCATGGAGCAGCGTCTGCACCTCTTCGATCGCGCGGCGCACGGGCGCCATCGCATCGCCAGCCGGGTAACCGGCGCACAGGACGAAAGCCTGCGCGAGCTGCTCACGCCGCGGCAGCACGCCGCCTGGGTCGAAGAACTCGAAATGCTGGACGCCGCCGGGGCGACCTTCGAGCGTGAAGCCGTGCTGTCGGGCCGCATAACGCCGGTCTTTTTCGGCAGCGGGATAACCAATTTCGGCGTACAGTTGCTGCTGGACGCGTTCGTGAAGCACGGCGCGCCGCCGCAACCGCGCCTGTCCGGCGGCAGACCGGTGGACCCGCACTCGCCCACCTTCTCGGGTTTCGTCTTCAAGGTGCAGGCCAACATGAACCCCCGTCATCGCGACCGCCTGACCTTTGTGCGGATATGCTCCGGCACGTTCGTCAAGGACATGGTGGTCAACGATCCCGATAGCGGCAAGCCCGTGCGCCTTTCCTATCCGCAAAAGCTGTTCGGCCAGGGGCGCGAGAGCGTCGAGGTGGCCTATCCCGGTGACATTGTCGGACTGGTGACGCACAAGGCTTTCCGCATCGGGGCCACGCTGACAAGCGATCCGGCGATCAGGTACGACGAGATTCCGCGCTTCTCGCCCGAAGCCTTCGCGACCATCCGCAATGTGGGCACGGCCAAGCAGAAGCAGTTCCGCGAAGGGCTCAACCAGTTGCTGGACGAAGGCGTGATTCAGGCCTTTACCACCGCCGACACGGGCATGGCCAGCGCCTTGTTGGGAGCCGTCGGACAGTTGCAGTTCGATGTGACCATGTACCGCCTGCAGACCGAATATGGCGCGGAACCGCGCATCGAGCCCGCGCCTTTTGCGCTGGTGCGCTGGTTCGATCCTGGTACGCGACGTGAGCAGTTTGAGGAGGCCTATCTTGGCATTGGCGTCAAGCTCGCGCACGACCTGCAGGGGCAACTGGTGATCCTCTTTCCGACGACCTGGGCGCTGACCTACTTCATCGAGAAGCATCCGGGCGTGAAGCTGCATCCCGTCTCGCCCTCAGCGCGTGGCGCGGCCGTCGGTTGACGCGCGGATTTCAGTGTCTGTGTCCGCACCCATGCGGGGTGTGACCGGCAACGACTCACGACGTTCGACTCGCGACCCACGTTTCAATCCACGCGCCCGCGTGGGGCGCGACCACCATACCCAGCAGCCAAAGGCAATCTCCCTCTGCTCTTTCCAGGATTGCTCGTGTTGACTGCCACACTGCCGCTCTCTGTAACGCTCTCGACAACGCGTGCGGGCGGGGGCGATATGGTGTAGACTGGCGGCTGGAATGCGGAGACAGGGCATGAAGGCGAGTTCCGTCATGGGAGCGAAAACTTGTCCGCCGGAGTTGCGGCGGCGGCATACTCAACCGGCGCAACGGCGGGAAGCCATTTGGAGCGCGCTGGAAACCAGCGGCGCCGTAGCCATTCCCGAAATGGCGTCGCGGTTCCACGTCAGCGAGATGACCATTCGCCGCGATCTGGACGGGCTGGAGGCCGCCGGGCGCGTGCGTCGCACGCACGGCGGCGCGGTCGTGGCGGCGCGCATGGCCTTCGAGTTCGACTTCGCCGCCAGACGGCGTTCGAACCGAAAGGCCAAACTGGCCATCGCGGCGGCGGCGGCGGCACTGGTTCAGCCCGGCACGCGACTGATTCTGGATGCGGGCACCACCACGCTCGAGTTGGCGCGCGTGCTGCGCGACCGGCGCGATCTGACGGTGGTGACGCCGTCGCTGGCGGTGGCCTCCGAACTGCAGTTCTCCGATAGCATTCAGGTGGTGTTGCTGG
>JAQULY010000233.1 GCA_028718445.1 Kiritimatiellia bacterium | reverse complement strand
AGGTCAGCGCCACCACCAGCACCCGTTCCGTGAAGACGGTGAGGCCGTTCGCCCCCAGCAAGCCGCCGACGAGGCCGCCGAAATTCCTGGCGACAAAGTCCGCTACCGGAATGGTCGAGGCGACCAGCGTCAGAAAGGGCACGATCAGCACGAAACTCAGGTAGTCCGAGAACTTGCGCCAGAGCGGACGCGGCGGCGCATTCCAGACGCGGTTAAAGCTGCGTTCGACCTGCGAGAGCATGCCGACCGCCATCCAGATCAGAACGATCAGACCGACGCCGCCAAGCGTGCCGAAACCGATCGCCGCGATCTGGTCGAAGATCAGGTCGGCATAGCGGGTCATGCGGGCGGTGAAGTCGCTGACGAAGACGCTTTCCCCCGCGGCCGCCGTGCCGGCGGCGAGTTGCTGGCCCCAGGCGGCAATCTCGGCCGTGACCTTCTGGCGCGCCAGGTTCTCGCCGCCGAAGACGCGCGCGAGGGCCAGCGCCAGCGCCAGGATCGGCACCAGCGACATCAGCGAAAAGTAGGTCAGCGCCGAGGCGTGCAACTGACACTCGTCCTGGCGAAAGCCGCGCCACACCATCCGCACGATGCGCAGGGCGCCGATCAGGCCGCGGCGCACACCCTTGATCTGGTCGAGTTCGAAGTCCCAGATTTCGTCGCTGAAGAACCGCCGCAGCCGCCCCATGCCGGAACGGCGCCAGTGACCAGACGATTTCATAGGTTCCGCGTTCACTTGACTGATCTTCACAAGGTTAGCGAAATGGCGTTTGCGCATCCAATGCATTCGTGTGGGATGCTGAAGTCCATGCCATCCTACGCACCGCCGTAATGTCGCGGTCCGCGCAACTTCCACAGCAGCCAGCACGCCATGGTCTTGGCATCCGTGATCGTGCCGTCCAGGAAGGCCTGTTCGACCGCTTCGGGCGCGAGCGTCAGGCTTTCCACGTTCTCGTCGTGATCCTGCGCGGTGGCGCCCGGACGCTCTTCCAGTTCGGCATAGAAAAGATGCAGGCGCTCCTCGGAGTAGCCGGGACAGGCGACGATCGAGCCCAGCGGCAGCAGGCGGCGGGCGTCGTAGCCGCTCTCCTCGCGCAGCTCGCGGTGGGCGGCTTCGTCCGGCGCTTCGCCGGGATCGAGCCCGCCGGCGACCGCCTCCACGAAGGCCTGCTCGATCGCCTTGCGGTACTGACGCACGAAAAGGAAGCGTCCGTCCGGCAACCGCGCCAGTACGGCCACGGCGCCGGGATGCCGCACGATCTCGCGCGTCGAACGGCGTCCGTCCGGCAGTTCGATATCGAGGACGTCCAGCCGCAGCGCCCGCCCCTGAAAGGCGGTGCGGCTTCCCAGAGTCTTCTCGTACAGGTGGGTGGCGGCGGCGTGGCGCGTTGCGTGCGTGTCGTTGTGCGCTTGCATTCAGCGTGGCCTTAATCTACAGTAGTGCGCCCTCAAAACAAGAGACAGTCCACACTGTAGCGCAAAGAGGCTGGAGAGAAAAGCATGTCCACAATTGTCGAAGTCATCGCCCGCGAAATCCTCGATTCCCGCGGCAACCCCACCGTCGAAGCCGATGTCCGGCTGGAGTGCGGCGTCGTCGGCCGCGCCGCCGTGCCGTCCGGCGCGTCCACCGGCGAGAACGAGGCCGTGGAACTGCGTGACGGCGACGCCCAGCGCTACCTCGGCAAGGGCGTGATGAACGCGGTCGCCAACGTGAACGACACGATTGCCCCCGAGCTGACCGGCATGGAAGTGACCGATCAGGTGGCGATTGACCGCCTGATGCTCAATCTCGACGGCACGCCGACCAAGTGCAAGCTGGGCGCCAACGCCATCCTGGCGGTCTCGCTGGCCTGCGCCAAGGCCGCGGCCGCCTACCTCGAAATGCCGCTCTTCCGCTACATCGGCGGCACGAACACCAAGAGGTTGCCGGTGCCGATGATGAACATCGTCAACGGCGGGTCGCACTCCGACGCCCCCATCGCCTTCCAGGAATTCATGATCCGCCCGGTGGGCGCCGAGTCTTTCCGCGAAGGACTGCGCATGGGCGCCGAGGTCTTCCACAACCTCAAGAAGCTGCTCAAGGAACGCGGGCTGAGCACGGCCGTCGGCGACGAAGGCGGTTTCGCGCCGGTCTTCAACGGCACCGAGGATGCGATCGAGACCATCATCAAGGCCATCCAGAAGGCCGGTTACAGGCCAGGCCGCAAGGCCGAGGGCGGTCAGGTCTGCCTGGCGCTCGACTGCGCCGCGTCCGAGTTCTTCAAGGACGGCGTCTACGATTACGCCAAGTTTGAGAACGAGAAGCGCGGCCTGAAGCACAAGGGCGTCAAGCGCACCTCCGCCGAGCAGGTCGCCTACCTGGCCGAACTGATCGCGAAGTATCCGATAGACAGCATCGAGGACGGCATGAGCGAGCACGACTGGGCGGGCTGGAAGATGCTCACCGATAAGGTCGGCGATCGCTGCCAGCTCGTGGGCGACGACCTCTTCGTCACCAACGTCAAGTTCCTCAAGCGCGGCATTGACGAAGGCTGCGGCAACTCGATCCTCATCAAGGTCAACCAGATCGGCACGCTGACCGAGACGCTCGACGCCATCGAGATGGCCCACAAGGCCGGCTACACGGCCGTCGTCAGCCATCGCTCGGGCGAGACCGAGGACGCCACCATCGCGGACATCGCCGTGGCCACCAATGCCGGCCAGATCAAGACCGGATCGCTTTCGCGCACCGACCGCATGGCCAAGTACAACCAGTTGCTGCGCATCGAGGAGCTGCTGGGCGACACGGCCATTTACGGCGCCTGATCCGCCAACCATCGTCAGACCGTCACGCCCGCGGCTAGAGGGCCGATAGGACATCCGCCATGTATACTGCATCAGACCTGCGCAAGGGACTCAAGATTCTGCTGGACGACCAGCCGCTGATCATCACCGAGTTCGACTTCAGCAAGCCGGGCAAGGGTCAGGCCATCTACAACTGCAAGCTCAAGAACATGCTGACCGGCTCCACCATGAGCCGCAGCTTCCGTTCCGGCGACCGTTTCGATAAGCCCGAACTGATCAACAAGACGGTGCGGTTCTCCTACAAGATGGACGACAAGTTCATTTTCACGGACGAGAATTTCGAGGAGATGACCATCTCCGCCGACACGCTGGGACAGGGGCGCTACTTCCTGATGGACGACATGGAGTGCGAGGTGCTGCTGTTCAGGAACACGGCCATCGAGGTCACGCTGCCGAACTTCGTGGAACGCAAGATCGTCAAGTGCGACCCCGGCGCCCGCGGCAACACCGCCAGCGGCAAGGTCACCAAGCCGGCCACGCTGGAAGGCGGCTATGAACTGCCCGTGCCGCTCTTCGTCAACGAGGGCGATGTCATCCGCGTGGACACCCGCAGCGGCGAGTACGTGGACCGCGTACGCACCTGACCAGCCAACCGAGGGATGGAGCCATGAACAACCAGCACGACCACAACTACGTTTCGGTCGGACAATGGATGGGGCTGCTGCTGCTCACCGCCCTGCCCTGCGTCGGCGTGATTCTGGTGTTGGTGCTGGCGTTCGCGGGCGACAATGACGCCCGCAAGAACTATTTCCGCGCGATCCTGGCATGGTTCCTGATCGTCGCCGGACTGGGCGCGGCGCTTGCATTCCTGGGCACGCTGCCGGCCGTGGTGGAGCAGATCAACAATCTGATTCAGACTGCGCTTAACGCCCTGCCGTGAGCTGACGCGCGCAGCCGAACGTGTCGCCGGGCCTAGAAGACGCTCAACGCCAGCCCGGTCAGCAGCGCGCCCATGGCGGTGAAGGCAGCGCCGCAGAGGCGCTGCCGCTGGGGTGTGCGCGTGACGGCCTCGATCCAGTCGCGCAGCCGGTAGGGGCTCATCATCAACCACATGCCGGCGATGGCCCACAGGTACATCCACGTCACCACCAGCAGCCGCCAGGACGACGGGTGCGAGCGCGCCACCACCAGCACCGGCGCCGGCAGCAGCGCCAGCAGACCGCCCAGCGCGCGGCAGGCCAGCAGATCGGGTGTGGCCATCCAGGTCAACGGCACGGCGATCGCCGCCGCCGGCAGGATGTAACGCCTGAACGGTATCAGGAACTCCAGCGGCGCATCGTATACCAGCCAACCGGCCCACAACAGCGCCGCCGCGCTGAGGATCCGTCCGGCCCAACGGTGGCGCGGCAAGGCGCGCCAACACCGCGCCGCCGGCACGGGGGCCGCCAGCAGCGGCACCCCCACCGCCAGCGCCAGTATACCCAGCAATATAGTCCACTGCCGCAACTGCACAGCCTATGCTCCCTGCTCCACGAGTTTGCCGTAGAGCGTTTGAGGTTTCGCGCGCGTGACGCGCACGCGCGCCAAATCGTTGACCGCCATTCCTGGACGCGGCGCGAAGATCACGATCTTGTTCTGGCTCGAACGTCCCGCCCAGCGCGCCGCGTTCCGCAGGCTCGGTCCCTCAGTCAGCACTTCCGCCACGCGACCGACCCAAGCCTCGTTCAGCGCCAGACCGATCCGGTCCTGATCTTCCAGCAGCACCCGGTTGCGATGTTCCTTGACCTCGGCCGGCACATCGTCCGCCATCTCCGCGGCGGGAGTGCCGGGACGAGGAGAGTATTTGAAGATGAAGGTATTGTCAAAGCCGACGCGCGCCATCAGCGCGCGAGTGGCCTCGAAGTCGGCCTCGGTTTCGGTGGGGAAGCCCACGATCGTATCGGAGGTGATGGCGCAGTCGGGTACGGCCGCGCGCAAGCGCGCGACCGCCGCGACATAGTCTTCCGCCTTGTAGCCGCGCCGCATCAGCCCCAGGATACGGTCAGACCCCGATTGCACCGGCAGGTGCAGGTGCGCGCAGACGCACGGCAGCTCGCGCATGGCCCGTGCGAGTTGCTCCGTGCATCCGGACGGATGGCCGGATGTGAAGCGCAGACGGCGGAGCCCCGGCAGGGCGGAGACCGCCTCCAGCAGCCGCGGGAAAGGTTCGCGATAGCCGCCGGCGCTGGGCGGCGCGCCCTGCCAGACATCCCGCGTGCGCCCATAGTTGAGCACGCTCTGCCCCAGCAGCGTAATCTCGCTGGTGCCCGCGGCGATCAGGGCCCGGGCCTCGTCGAGGATCTCCGAGGGCGGTCGGCTGTACTCCGGTCCGCGCACGTCGGGAACAATGCAGTAGGAGCAGCGGCGATTGCAGCCAAGCAACACCGTCACGTAGGCCGACATACTCCCCGGCTGGTGCAGGTGCGGCACTTCGGGATCGTCCACGGTGCCCAGCGCCAGTTGGCGCCCCGCGCCGGCTGCGGCGGCGGCGACCAGCCGCGGCATGTGTCGCTCGGAGCGCGTGCCTGCCGCAAAGTCGAGCCTTGGCACCAGTTTGAACAGTTCCGGGCCGAGGCGCTGCGACATGCAGCCCATGGCGCCAACGATGCGTCCCGGATGCTTGCGCTTGCCGGCAGCCAGTTGGCGCAGTTTGCCGATGGCTTTGTCCTCGGCCTTGCCGCGCACGCTGCAACTGTTCACGATGATGGCGTCGGCCTCGGCCTCCAGCGCCACCGGCGTATGCCCGGCAGCTACCAGCAACGCCGTGACAGCCTCGGTGTCCCGCACGTTCATCTGGCAGCCGTAGGTGTGAATCAGGAAGGTCACTGCGCCTCTTCCCCCGAGGCGCCCTGCGCGCCGTTATCGTCGGCGCCCCAGGTCAAGTCGCGCAGGCGGTCAATCAGCCCGATGTAGGTCCATTCCGGCTGCTTCAGCGTGCCGGCGATCTTGAATTCCATCAGCTTGCTGAAGGGGAAAGTGACGACACGCGCCATCAGACCGGCCAGCGTCTTTTGCTTGAACAGGCGCGCCTGGGCCACGAAGTCCAGCGGCATGTCGGGATCTCTCAGGCGGCAGACCCCGCTGCCGCGCAGGCTGAAGACGTTGCCCTCCACGAGCATCGGCGCCACGTTCAGCAGGCCATTGGTGATGGCGAATGGAAATTTGGCGTCGGACTGCATGATGAGGGAGTCTATGCCGGGGATCGTGCGGCACAGATGCGCGGTGAATCCAGCGAACAGCGGCACGCGCATGATTTCGCCCTTTCGGATCGTAACCTTGCCTTCGCCCTGCAGGCGTTCGAGGCGCCGCGCGTCCAGTTGGCCCGCCAAAGCGATCCGTCCCTCCATCGCGCCCTCGACGGTGTTGCTGGCGCCCAGTTGGCGGCCGGCCGAGGCGATGCCGATGTTGGTGAATGCCAGGTTGCAGGCGAAACGCGGCGCGCCGCCCTCGGGCGGGCGCGTCAGTTCCAGCGCGCCGCTCACGCCGCCCTGATGGCAGCCGGCGGCGAGATCCGACAAGGCGATGCGGTTGGTTCCCAGAATCTCGAAGCCGGCTGCGACGCGGTCGAACTGCAGCCGCGCGATCGTCAGGCGCTCGCACTCCGCGCGGCCTTGCAGTGCGGTAATCTCGGCACTGTTGGTGGAGGCATAGCGTCCGCGCATCTCAATCCGCGGCGCGCTGTCGAACCGCAACAACTCCGGCTTGACGGCATCCATGGCGAGCGCCGCCGCCAGCGTCGCGAAGGGCAGGCTGGAGCGCAGCGTCAAGTCCGATACCCGGCGGTCGGGGTAGCGCACCAACGAACAATCCAGCGTGCCTTCCAGTCCTTCGGCCACCAGCGGGGAGATCGTCAGGTGACGTTGTGCGCCTTCGTGGAACCATTGTAGCGCCACATGCAGCCGGCGGACGGGCAGATCGCGATAGGTCAGGTCGGTGCCGTCAATGAAGAGCCTGGCGTCCAGGCGCGCGGGACGCGCGGTGGCGTCGTTGGGGGCCTCGCGCAGCATTTCGCCGCTGACTCGCGGCGGCGTTGTGAAGCCGCCGAAGCGCTGCACGATTCTGAGGGCCTCGTCTGCTTCGTACCGCTCGAATAGCGGCGCCAGCGCCTCCGGCGTGAGGTTGCCCTCGGCCTGTGCCTGCAGCGACCTGGAGACCAGGTCGTAGGTCAGCGACCCCTCCAGTTGTTCGTTCCAGGCATGTGACGGCATCGTCATGCGCAGCCGGTCGAGCGTCAGGCGGCGGTCGGCCACCTGGCAGACCAGTTCGACGCGTTCGGCGCGCACGCCCAACAGAATCAGGTCGTCCACGTCGAGGCGCACGGGCCGCGCGAACCATCCGCCCAGTGGCCGGTCGTCGTGGGCGGTCGCGGTCAGGCGCCGGCCGGCCACGGTCAGCGCCGGCGTCCGCCAGTTGCCGTTGGTGGGTGCGGGCGGCAGGTCGCGGATATCGAGCTGCCGCGCGTAGATCGCGTCAATCCATTCCGGCATGGGCCGGTCGTGCCGGATGCGTCCGTTGAAGCGCAACTCAGCGGCCGTCAGGCAGGGCGGACCGAGGCGGCGCTTCAGAAAGACGCGCACGTCGCGCAGCAACACGCCGCGGCGCAGACTGAAGGCGGCATGTTCGAAGCGCACGCAGACGGGACCGCGGCACAGCTCGCGCTCCAACCAGCGCACGGCCGGCCGCGGCAGATCGCGTCCGGCCTGCCAGAGCGCCGCGAGGAAGAGCGCCGCCACGCTGACGACCAGCGCGCGCAGCAATCTGCCTACACCTCTCGCCAGGCGGCCCATGCGCAACTAGGCGTCGTGCCCGTACATGTCCCAGCCCATGTACCTGGCCAGCGCCTCGTAGACCGGTTCGGCCACTTCGGAGAGGTTGACGGCCACATGGTGCTCGAATCCGGTTTCGCAGATGTGGTTCAGCAGACCCTGAAGATCGGGAATCTGGAAGACCCCATAGCCGCCGAAGGTCTCGAGCTTGTCGTTGGTGAACTGGCCCTGTCCGACATAGCCCGCGATCGCGCCGTTGAGGTCGTCGGTGGCCACGCGGCAATAGGTGAAGGCGCCGGGACGGATGCGGCCGGTAATCGTGCCGTAGGTGTTTTGCTTGCCGACCGTGCCCGCGATAATCTCCTGGAAATCCATGCGGTGCCGCTCGAAAAATGACTTGGGCAGGTTCGAGCAATGGAAGAAGACGCCCTTGTCCGGGTCGCTGCCGTAGTTGTTGTTCCAGTCGAGCAGGGCTGACGGCTGGCCGGAGGCGCACTGCATCGCCAGCATGCCGATGACGCCGCCGATATCGGTCTCGCAGGCGCTCGGGATCAGGCTCTCGGACATCATGCTCATCAGCGCGCAGGGCACAACACCATAGAACTCCTCCAGGGCGCTCCAGCACTGGATGGCGGTTGCCTTGAGCTCCTTGTCGGCGACCCAGCGATCAATGGCGACGCCCAGCTTGGCCATGCGCAGCAGGCTGGCGGCGTCAGTGCCGCGGGTACGGGTGTAGTTCTTGAGGGCGGCGAGTTT
>JAQULY010000232.1 GCA_028718445.1 Kiritimatiellia bacterium | reverse complement strand
GCGGTTCAATTGTGTTGCGGGTGCCGCCCGCATGGGAACTACTTCACGCGCTTGCCGATGGTATCCTCATCCGAATCGTAGCGGTACTTGTACGTCTCCACGCCGTCAACCTGCACGACCTCGGGCAGCGCGTCGTTGGTTGAAACGGTGGCGCGCGGCAGGTAGCTGACCAGGCGCGCCTCCGCCGGCCGGTTGAGTGCATCGCGCGACAGCACGCGCGCGCCGTCGGCGGTGAAGGCTTCCACCACCTCGCCGCGGTGGCGCGTCCAGCCGGTCAGACGCCGGCGCGCATCGTATAGATACAAATCGCGCCAGCGCCGCGGCAGCGACAGGTAGGGGTCCACATAATGTCCGGCGGCCGCCGCATAGTCCACCGACATGATACGTCCGTCGGAGGCATATTGCCTGATCTCGTTGTTCAGGTAGTAGAACGTGACCAGCGCCGGAGGCGAGAAGTAGACGCCGTTGTCCACGCACAGCGCGAGTTCCACGCGCGACGACCGCATCGGGCTGTTGGACGCGACCAAGAAGTTCCCGCCATGGTAATCCACCTCGATCTCGACGATGGCGTTATCGGCGCGGCGCGGCACGAAGCGGATCTTGTCCGGGTCGCCCTGCAGCACGAACCAGTGCCAGGTCAGCGGAGCGCCGTGAAGGTCGCGTGACCCGCTGGCATCCACCACGATCCGCCGCGTGTAGGCCATGCCGCGCACGACGCGGGCGATCGCGGCCGGCGTGTCGAACAGTCCCTCGTTGCCGGTGGTGTCGAAGAAGTCGCGTCCGGGCACGGCCATGGGCTCGTCCAGTTTGCGCATCAGGGCCACGGGCGGCAACGCGTTGGTGCGCATTTCGTGAGCCATCGTGACCATGCGCAGCAGGTCTAGCCTGGCGGCGTCGAAGACCACCGGATGGGCCTGACGCGTCAGGTAATCGTTGCGGTTGGTGACGCCTCTCTGGCTGGCGCGCAGCAGCATCTGTACTACCGGCATCAACGCGCCCTGCCGGCTGAGTTGCGCCTTGACCTCCGGTCGGAAGGCCGCCAGCGTGGCGGCCAGGGCCTGCAGAATTGGCTGGTCGGTGAAGGACGACCCGGGCGCAATCACCAGATAGGGCGTGGCCGCCGGGAAGACGTCACCAAAGCCGCCGGCGACGTAGTCGCGGTGTTGCGGATAGACGTACATCTGGTTGCGCAGGTACTGAATGGCCATCAGCGCGACAGCGCGGCCGTCCACGTAGGCGCGGCGCGGGTTGCTCCGCCAGTATGGGCCGCTGGTCTGCGCGGTCGAGGAGTTGCCGATGGTCGGCACGCCGTTGAACAGGAATTGCGAGACGCCGCCGTTCACCCGCGCCTGACGCGCTTCGTCGTCGTAGACGACCGGCCGCATCTCGGGGAACAGTTTCAGGTCGAGCATGGAATGGCCTTCGTCGCGGTTGTCGTAGAGGTCCCCGCGATTGCCGGCGGCGCTGCCGTCGGCTTGCCAGGTGCGGATCGCCTCGCCTGCCGGGCCGGGCAGCGCCACCGGCGGCGCGGGCGCTGCGGACGGCGGATTGGTGGGCATGCTGAAGAAGGTCATGAAGTAGCCCAGATCAAAGTTCCAGGCCGTATTGGAGGCACTGATCGGCGCCGTTGCGCCAACCGGCGCCGGAGCGATGACCGGACGTCCCGGGATGGGATCGCGCTGCGTGCGCCGCGCCTCGGCCAACAGTTTCTCGAAACGCTCGTGGCGCCGCAGAATGGCAAAATCGGAGTCGCGCGCGATGGCCGCGGCGTCGCGGAAGCCGAGCCTGACGGCTTCGCCCAGTGCATCCAGCGCCGCGTCGCGCCGGCCCTGTCGCGCCAAGGCGCAAGCCAGGTTGTAGCGCCAGGTGGGATCGACCGGCAGCAACGCGGTGCCGGCCCGGCAGGTGGATTCCATGGCCGCGTAGTCGCCGCGCTGCAGCGCACGCTTGAACTCCTGCACCAGCAGCGCCTGGTGGGGTTGCAGCCGCGGCATCGCGAAGACATTGGACTGGGCGTTCAGACTGGAGGTCAGCACGCAGGCCAGCAGCGTGGCGCACAACCGGCGACCGAACGTGGCATCCGCCGGACGCGCCGGCAGCGAGGAGGTATGTCCGCAGGTTTGCATGGCCTGTAGTTTACTCTCTGCGCTCAAGTCTGTCGAACCGGCGCGCGCCGACTGTGACTGAGTGGCTTCGTGACTTCGCAATATCGAAATCGCTGCCTTGACCCGCCAATTTGGGCATGCTAAGGTGTGCAACACATGGAAAGACCGGTCGCCGGAGACAGTTCCGGCGTTCCGAAGGTCTTACCATCGTACTCCAAAGAGACAGCAATGACAGCGGCGATTATTGTGGCGGCGGGGCGCAGCGAACGGATGGGCGCCAATCTCGACAAGGCCTTCCTGAGTCTTGGGCCGCGCCCCGTCGTGGCCTATTCCATGATGGCCTTCCAGGCCTGTCCGGACATCAGCGAAATCGTGCTGGTGGTGCGGCGCGAGCAGGTCGCGGCATCCAAGGGCATGGCGCAGATGTTCGGCATCTCCAAGCTGCGCCGTGTCGTCCACGGCGGCGTGCGCCGCCAGGACTCCGTGCAGAACGGACTGGCGGAACTGGCGCCGGAGACGCGTTGCGTGGCTATCCATGACGCGGCGCGTCCGCTGGTGACGCCGGAACTGATCAGCGAGACGGTGCGCAGCGCGCTGAAACACGGCTCGGGCGTGGCAGCGAAGCACATCGTGGACACGATCAAATACGTCGAGAAGGGCACGGTCGTGACCAAGACCATGGACCGATCCAAGTTGTGGGCGGTGCAGACGCCGCAAACCTTCAAGATCGAGTTGTTGAAGCAGGCGTACGCTAAGCTGGCCGAACGCGGCGAGACCGTGACGGACGACGCCGCGGCCGTCGAGATGCTGGGCGAGCAGGTGCGCCTGGTGGAATGGACGCAGCCGAACCTGAAGATAACCGTGGCCGAGGACTTGACGGTGGCCGCGGCACTTCTTCGTATCTAGGACGTATTCCGGGAGGACTGGCCCCGCATGGACCGCCGCTTTGCCATACTCGGCGACATTCACTCGAATCTGGACGCCTTCAACGCCGTCATTGAGGATGCCCGTTCACAGGGCGTGACCGATTTCGTGTTTGTCGGCGACATCGTCGGCTACAACGCCAACCCCGGCGAATGTATCGAGATTGCGCGCGAACTGGGCGGCGTCTGCGTCCGGGGCAACCACGACCACTACTGCTCGCACGACGAAATGCTGGAGGACTTCCAGCCGGTGGCCGCCAGCGTCATCGCCTGGACGCGCCGCCAGTTGACCGACGAACAGGGCGACTGGCTGAGCGAACTGCCGTTGTCGCGCATCGCTGCCGGCTTCACGCTGGTGCACAGCACGCTCGATCTACCCGACCGCTGGGGCTACGTCTTCGACCTGCTCGATGCCGAGGCACACTTCAACTACCAGACCACCACGCTGTGCTTCCACGGTCATACACACGTGCCCGTGATTTTCGAGCGCCGTTCGGAGGTAATTCGCGTCGAGCCCTGCCGCATGAAAACCGTGTTCGGCGCCAAGTACTTCATCAACGTCGGCAGCGTCGGACAACCGCGTGACGGCGATCCGCGCAGCTCCTACGTCATCTACAATCCCAAGATCAAGGAAATCGAGTTCCGCCGCGTCGCCTACGATGTGCAGGCGGCGATCGAGAAGTTGCGCCTCGCGGGGTTGCCCGAACGCCTGGCGCAACGCCTGGATCAGGGACGTTAGCCTCTTACGCCGGCACGCGACGGCCTGGGAAAAAGATTGCATGCTCGAAGTCCGGCAGTTGGTCAAACGATTTGGCGCCAACTTCGCGCTGCATGATGTCTCGCTCGACGTGCAGCCTGGCGAGGTCGCGGCGCTGATCGGTCCGAACGGCGCCGGTAAAAGCACCTTGTTGAACGTGGTCGCCGGCTTTCTCCAGCCCACCGCCGGACAGGTCGTCATCGGGGGCGTGGATGCGCTCAGATCGCCCATGGCGGCCCGACGGATCATGGGTTTTCTGCCGGAAGGGTGCCCCCTTTACGACGACATGCGGGTCAGCGAGTACCTGCGTTATCGCGGACTGCTCAAGGGCTTGGCGGGGCGGCGTCTGCGCGCCCGCCTGCGGCACGTCTCCGGACAATGCGGACTGGAAGATTTGCAGCGCCACCTGATCGGCCGCCTGTCGCTGGGCCAGCGCCATCGCGTCGGCCTGGCGGACGCCATTCTGACCGACCCGCGCCTGTTGCTGCTGGACGAGCCCTTCGCCGCCCTCGACCCGCTGCAGATCGAGAGTACCTGCGCGTTGATTACCGCGCTGGCCCGCCATGGCGCCATCCTCATCGCCACGCATCGTCTCGACCTGGTGTCGCGGCTCTGTTCCCGCTACACGCTGCTGCTCCGCGGGCGCGTGGCGGCGGCCGGCGAGGCCGGCGCCAATGCCCCGTTGCCGATCGAAGCGATGCGCGCGGCGGCGGCCGGCGGCGCGCGACAGGAGGAGCGCACATGAGCGTCACGCGCATCGTCTGGTCCCGCGAGGCGGCCCGCGCCTTCGTTACACCCGCCGTCTACGCCACGCTGGTGATCTTCGCGGCGGCATCGGCGGGCTGTTTCGTGGCCGCGTTGCAGTTCGGCGAGGGCGGGTTCTGGAGCCTGCCGGCACTCTGGACACTCTCCGTGGGACTGACGCTGCCGGTGCTCGCGGCCATGGCCACCATGCGCCTGTTCGCGGGCGAACGCTCCGCCGGCACGCTGACTTCACTGCTCACCGTGCCGGCGCCGGAACGCGAGATCCTGATGGGCAAGTACCTGGCGGCACTCGGAACGGTGCTGCTGGGCCTGGCAGGCGCCATCGTGCCGTGGCTGCTGCTGCGGCGGGCGTTGCCATACGGCATGCCGCCGATCACGACGTTGACCGGCCCCCTGCTGGTCCTTTGTCTACAGGCCCTGTCGCTCACGGCCTTGGGCACGCTGGCATCGGTCCTGGCGCGTCAGTCCTGGAGCGCGGCCGCGGGCACCATGCTGACGGTGATGGCGGCGGCGCTGATCTGGGGCGCCTGTGCGCGCTTCTTCCCCGAGGTGCGCGGCCGTGCACCGCTCTTTCCCTTCCTGATCGAACTGCTCGATGCCGCCTCCGGCCGCATCGCCCTCAGCAGCCTCGTGATGCACGGTTCGCTGACGTGGGGACTGCTCTTCGCGAGCAAACGTCTGCTGGAGGCGCGGACATGGCACTGACCGCCAGGCACAGCCGGGAAACCGATCCCGCCAAGGCGGCGCGGCGTTCGTTGCGCCGCGCCCTCTGGCGGCGGCGACGCCAGCGCTGGTCGGCCGGCACACACCTCGCCGCCGACCTGGTCCTGGCAGCGGCGCTGGTGACGCTGCTGAACCTGCTGGCCCCGCGCCTCGACACCGGCTGGTATCTGCCGGGGCGGCACGCCGCCCTGTCGCCGCGCGCGCGGACGCTGATGGCTTCGACCCGCGGCGTCATCAGGGCCACGGCCTTGATCCCGCCATCGCACCCCGCCTTCGAGCCGCTGCGGCAGTTGCTGCGCAATCTGCAAAACGCGGCCCGCGACGCCGACGCCGCCAAGCTCGAGATCGTGCATGTTGACCCGTATCGCGAATTGGCGCGGGCCGCGCAACTGGCGCGCCAGTTCGACGTCACCGGTTGGGCCGTCATCTTCGAAAGCCAGGGAAGGCGCGAAATGGTCATGGCCGACGAAATGTACGAGCCGGGCGGTCCCACGCACGTCACCGAACGCCCCGGCGCCGGATCGCGGCGGCGGCGTTTCCTGGGGGAACAACTCTGCGTCACCGCCATCGCCCGCCTGGCGCGCCCTTCCACGCCCGTGGTGTATGCCCTTTCCGGCCATGGCGAACGCGACCTGGAGGACTACGATCCGCTGAACGGTTATGCCGACCTGGCCCGCGAAATCAGGCGCGAAGGCTACGATTTGCGTGCACTGTCGCTGCCGCAGGCCGGAGACGTGCCCACCGACTGTGACGTGCTGCTGATCGCGGGCGCGCGGCGGCCGCCCTCGGCGGAGGAGCGCGCACGCCTTGAAGCTTACCTCACCCGCGGCGGGCGCCTGTTGCTGCTGTCCGACCGCGCCGATGTGCTCCCGACCGGCTGGGAGAGCATCCTGGACTGCCTCGGACTGCGCTTTGCCAACGTGACTGCCGTCGGCGCCCAGACGCTCGCCGGGCATGCCATGACGGTGGATACCTTCGGCGCTCATACCATCACGCGCGACCTGCGCAACACGGCCATCTACTTCGTCAGCCCGCAGGTGATCGACATCGCCGCCCCGCGGCCGGACGCATCCCCGGATCAGCCGCGCGCCGAGATCGTGGTGGCGGCGCCGCCGGCCGCCTGGGGCGAAACCAATCCGGACCTGACGCCGCGCCATTTCGATCCCGACGTTGACCGCAAGGGCACTCTGGCGCTGGTGGTGGCGGTGGAACGCGGCGCCGGCACCGGCGCCGATATCGGTCTCAAGCCGCTGCGCGCCGTGGTTATCGGCGACTCCCATTTCGCCGTCAATTCGCTGCTGGCCGGCGGCCGCAGCGGCAACCGCGACCTACTGCTGAACGCCATCAACTGGCTGTCGGAGGGCGGACGGCCTACGGCCGCCTCGGCGCCGGCCGACAGCGGCACGTTGCAGTTCGGTCTGTCGCGGCGCAAACAACTGCGTTTCATCGTTCGGAGCGTCGTGCTCTGGCCTTTGTCGCTGGTCATCCTGGGAGCGCTCAGCTACGCTATTCGACACCGCTAAGGTTCGGGCCAGTGTCTAATCTTCGCACAACTACGGGACTGCTGATCGCCTGCCTCGCCGGCGCCATGCTGGTGTGGGTGCTGAACCGGCCCGCGATGCGCGCGCCGCGCCCGCATGGACGCGCGGAGCGCATTTTCGACGCGCCGTTGCGTGAGGTGGATTACCTGTTGATCGAGCGCAACGGCCTGCGCGCCGAACTCAGGCGCGAGTCCGAGGGGTGGGCGTTGACGCAACCGCTGTCAGCCTTCGCCGACGCCACGGTCGTCCAGCGCCTGTTGGACGCCTGCGAACGCGCACCCGTCAACGGCATCATCGCGGCGGATGAACTGTCCCTGCGGGAGCTCAGTCTGGCCGATTTCGGTCTGCTGGCGCCGCAGGCGCGGCTGATCGTGGCCGGACCGCGGATGCGGACCGAACTGCTGCTGGGCACGAGCGCCGCCATCAGCAATGAACTCTTTGCCTGCCTGGACCAGTCCGGCGACGTGCTGGTCACCGAAGGCGCGCTGTTGGACGCGGTGCCCGAGACGCTCAACGCGTTGCGCGACACCGGCTTATATCGCGGCGACACGCGCCGCGTCGTTGGCCTGTCGCTGCGCCGGCCAGCCTTGGGGTTCGTCAAGTTGACGCGGGGAACTTCCGGCTGGCAGATGACGCAACCTTTCGCGGCGCGCGCCGACGATGCCGCCATACAGGGCATTCTCGACCAGCTCGCGTCCGCCCGGATCGCGCGCTTCATCTGGCCCGCCGCCGCCACCAACGGCGAGGCGAACCCCCGCACCGAACTGTTGAGCTACGGTCTGGACGGTGAAGATAGCGACGTGCAGATCCAGATCTGGGAAGGCGGCGACCCCGTCGGGCAACGCTTCCGCCTCGGCAAACCGGTGGTCTCCCTGGCGGACCACGTCTACGCCATGCCGCCGGACGGACTCTCCGTGGTGGCCGTCACGGGCGCGCTGCTACGCGCCGCCATGCAGCCGGTGGATGAACTACGCGACAAGCGTCTCTTTGCGGCCGCGTCCGGTGACGTGCAGACGCTGGAAGTGCAGGGTCTGGCGGAGCCGCTGTCGCTGCGCCGCGGCGCCGCCGGCACGTGGGAACTGATCGCACCGGTCGCGGATCGCGCCGATCAGCCCACGGTCGCGCGCTTGCTGGACGAACTGCTGCATCTGCGCGCAACCGCCTTCGACGACAGCGGCACGCTGCCGGCCCAGGCGGCCGCCGCGCATACCGTGCGCATAGACCTGGCCACCGTGAGCGACTCCTGGCGTCTGCTGATCGAGCAGGCTCCCGACGCGTCCGACGCCTGGCTGGTTTTCACCAACGCGCCAACGCGTTACCGCGTGCCGGGGTCGCAGGTCGAGAACGTCCTGGGTCTGCTGGCGGACGTTCCCGCGCAGCGCGACCGCACCGTGCTCGCCATACCGGCAGGGGTAATCCGCCGTCTGACCGTACAGCGCGCCAGCGGCCGGCTGGAACGCCTCGATCGCGACGGCAGCGACGCGTGGCGGCCCTCCGATCCGGCCCCGACGCTGGATCGCCCGGCGCCTGACGACTGGCTGGAAT
>JAQULY010000231.1 GCA_028718445.1 Kiritimatiellia bacterium | reverse complement strand
CGGGAAGAACGCCAATTGGCCTGGATTCTGGGAAGAGCGGGGAACCCTGCATGCCGTTTACGATTTCCTGCAAGACGGCTGCGGCGTACGCTGGTTCAATTCCACCGACACGGGTCTGCTGATCCCCCGGCGGCCGACGCTGACGGTGAAAGCCGTGAAGGTCCGGCGTTCTCCCACCTTCCGCTACCGCGATTCAACCGTGGAGGGCGATCCCCTGATGTTCTCGTCCATGTACGCATGGGCGAAGGACGGGTTGAAGAAGGAACTGGCCGACGCGTATGAAGCCGCCGCATACGCCGATCTGCATACGCGATACACGGGCAACGATTATCTCAACGCCAAGAAACGTCGGGACACGTTGTACATGCTCCGGATACGGAATGGCGGCGAGCTGTGCAGGGCCAACCATTCCCTCTACCACTTCTATGATCTCTACTGGAAGCCGAGCGCGAATCCCAACAGGGCGAAAATCTTTGTCGAGAAGCGCCCTGAACTGTTTGCCAAGGGGTACGAAGGAGATGAGCCGCCGCAGATGTGCTATGCCAGTCCCGAGTTGGTACGCCTGGTGGCCGAGGAAGCGAGGGACTATTTCAACCCTGACGGCAATGAAGTTGAGAATGCCCGGTTCAACCCGCATCCTAACCGCAGATGGGGAGAAAATTTCTTCTCCGTCGAGCCCATGGACAACAGCAGCTTCTGCCGTTGTGAACCCTGCCAGAAGCTGATCGAATTGGGCAAGGACCACGGCGCCGTCGAATTCTATTCGAAGGGAATCCACAGCGACTACTTCTTCGGTTTCGTCAACGACGTGCAAAAGGAATTCGCGAAGCTGCATCCCGGCACGGACAAGCGCCTGGTGACTCTGGCCTACATGAGCCACGCCTGGCCGCCCAAGGAAGTGAAGCTCGATCCGGCCGTGGCCGTCCAATATTGTTTTGCGTCCAGCGGCAATCCGGCCTGCGGGGAGGGATACGCCAATGACCTCCGTCAGGTCCACAAATGGGCCGAAGACGGCGTCGCGACCGGTCGGCCTCTGTACCTTTGGCTGTATCAGATGAATCGGCAGAATGCCAATTATTATGGCCGATATTTCTGTTTTCCCGATTTCAATGCGCACACGATCGCCGGCCAGATGAAGCTCTTCAAGACGCTTGGCTATCGCGGGATGTTTCATTGCGGCTTGGGGCTGGAGGTGGACGCCTATTTGGCGTTTCGGTTGATGGACAATGCCGATCTGGACGTGGACGCGCTGCTGGACGATTATTTCAAGGCTCAATACGGCGCCGGGGCGAAGTCGATGAAGAAGCTGTATCTGGCCTTGGAAGAAGTCTATTCCAACTCCAAGTATTATCCGAAACAAAAGGGGATTGGAGGCATGGAGCGGGCCTGGGGATATTTAGGAACGGCGAAACGGATGGAGCAGTACGGGAAGCTGCTGGAGCAGGCGAAGTCGCTGGCCAGGACGGAGCGGGAAAAGAGAAACGTTCAGCTGTTCGAGCTGGGGATTTGGAAAGGCATGCAGGCCGGCCGGGCGCAATACGTGGAGAAGACCGCGGCGCCGATTCCGTCCGTGACGGTTCCCCGGCTGCCGGAAGCTGGCGGGGATCCCGCCAAGGTGGCGTGGGAGAGAGCCACGCCCTTGGAGAAATGGCATGTCCTCAGTTCCAGCCGGCCCGCTCCCCGCGCCTTGTCCGGCCGCATCGCGCACGATGGAACCTATCTATATCTCGAACTGGTCGATCCTTGCGAAACCGGCAAACTGTTCGTTTCGCCTCAAGTCGCCTGTTTCGACGAATGGGAGTTCTATCTCGGCGCCCAGCGCGGATTGCCGTACCGGCAGTTTCTGGTGGGGCCGACCGGCCTGACGCTGGTTTATCTGAACGGGGAAGTCAATTGGCGGTTGTTCGTTCCTCATTTGGAGCATGGGATGAAGGCCGTGTGCGACACCTCTGCTCCCGACAAGTGGATTGCGCGGGTGGCGGTTCCGCTCAAGGAAGCCATTCCCGGCGGAGCGAAGGCGGGCGACACGCTGTATTTCAACGCCGCCCGGGTTTCATCCAAGGAAATCAGTGGAACGGAGGACTACACCATCCACACATGGGTTCCGTTCACCACCGTGCTGGAAACCGATCGCTTCGCCGAGATCCGATTGGAGAAGTGATTCGATCAGAGGACGGTTAGCACAGGAGGGGAGGCGAAATGATGACGATGTGTTGGCGTGGAATCGGGATGTTGGCCGCCGGGATCGCCGCAGTTGCGGGCGCGCTGCCTGGCGCTTTGGCGGATGAACTGACGTTGACCCGTGACGGCGCGCCTGCCGCGGCGATCATGCTGGCGGAGCAGCCCACGAAGGCCGCCCAGTTCGCGGCGTTCGAGTTGCAGTGGCATGTGAAGGCCATTTCCGGCGCGACCCTGCCGATCCTGCGCGACGCCGCGGCGGTGCCGGAGGGGCATGTGAAGGTGCATGTCGGCGACTCGCCCAGGGTTCGCGAGCTGGGGTTGTCCCAGGAATCGTTCAAGCTTCAGGAATATGCCGTTCGCGCCCAGCGGGGCGAACTGGCGCTCGTCGGCCGGGACGCGCCGGATCATGCCGAAGTGAAGTACGACGCCGCTGCCCTGGGGGACGGCGGAAGGAACGCCCATTGGCCCGATTTCTGGGAAGATCAGGGAACGCTGCATGCCGTCTACGACTTCCTGCGCGACGCTTGCGGGGTGCGCTGGCTCAACCCCACGGACAGCGGAACGTGGATTCCCCATCAGCCGACGCTGGTGGTGAAGGCCGTGAGTCTGCGGCGCGCGCCGACCTTTCGGTACCGCGAGCATTTGTGGAGCGGGCTCGCCAGCTACGACCAGGAAGTGTCCTTATGGCAGACGGAAAGCGCGACAGGTCGCAAGGCGGATGGCTACCAGGCCTGGTTGGCGGCGGCGTATGCCAACGCCGCGGCGAGGGTTCCGGCGATCCGGCTGTTTTTGCTGCGCATGAAGCATGGGGGGGAACAGTCCTCCTGCTGTCATTCGCTCTACCACTACGTCGATTTGTATTGGAAACCCCATGCCCACCCGGAGGTCGCCAAGTATTTCGTGGCGAAGCGTCCGGAGATCTTCGCGCGGCCTCTGGATCGGGACCCTCCGCCCCAGCTTTGCTACACGCGGCCCGACGTCGTGGACCTGGTTGCGCGGGAAGCGGAATCTTATTTCAGAAACGGCGGCTACCCTTATCGAATCCCTCTGGCCATGGGAGCGAAGGGGCTTCGCTGGGGAAAGAAGTTTTTCGCGGTCGAGGCGATGGACAACCGGGATTATTGCCAATGCGACGAATGCAAGAAGTGGCATGATCGCTACAAGGACTATGGCGCGGTCAACTTTTTCAGCACGGGATCGCACAGCGACTACTGGTTCAGCTTCGTGAACCAGGTGGCCGCCCGTTTCGGCAAGCAAGGTTCGGACAGGCGCCTTTTGACGCTGGCGTACGCCTCCCACGCCTATCCGCCCAGAGACGTGAAGCTGAATCCGGATGTGGGCGTTCAATTCTGCTTCGCGTCGGACAGCGTGCCCTGGGGGGAGGAGTTTCGTCACGAAATGGGGCTGCTCCGGATGTGGGCGGACGAAGTGAAACAATCGGGACGGCCCTTCTACGCCTGGTGCTTCCTGGGCCACGGCTCGCGGATGGGCTCGCGGTTCGGCAACTACAACGGTTTCCCTCCCTATATCGCGCATGCCATCGGCCGCGAACTGAAATACTTTAAGGAAATAGGGCTATTAGGCATGTTCCAGGGTCGACTGCCCACGGAACCCGACACGTACGTCCTGTTCCGCCTGGCCGACAACGCCGATCTCGACGTGGACGTCCTGCTGGACGAATACTTCGCTGGCCTGTACGGCGCCGCCGGCCCGCCCCTGAAGAAACTGTACCTGGCCATGGAGAAGCTCATCAATGATCCGGATGCCCATCCCAAGTCCAAGGGGGTCAGCGGGCAGGCCGCCGACTGGGGTTGTCTGGGCACGGCGGAGCGCGTGGCGGAGTACGCCAAATGGGTGGAAGAAGCCCGGAGCCTCGCCCGGTCGGATTGGGAAAAGCGCAATTTCGCGCTCTTTGAGTTGGGGACGTGGAAGTACATGCTGGAGGGCCGGGCCGCCTATGCCGATCGGGTCGCTTCCGCCATTCCCTCCGTCAAGGTTCCGTCTCTGCCGGCTGCCGGGGGCGATCCCGCCCGCGTGGCATGGGACGAGGCCGTGAGTCTGAGCGGCGTCTGGACCGTGGCGGGGAGCGGGGATCCGGCGCCGCGCGCGCTGGCCGGTCGGATGGTCCACGATGCGGACTATCTGTATGTGGAGTTGACCGATCCCTGCGACACGAGGAAACTGGTTGCCGCGGACGTGGTGGCGGCCGGCGATGACTGGGAGCTGTTCTTCGCCGCCAAGCGGGACCGGCCGTACCGGCAGGTGCTGGTCGGACCGACCGGCTTGGTCGAGCTGCTGAGAAACGGCGAAGACGAAGGCAAAATGTACGTCCCTTTGCACGAACATGGCGTTCGGGTGGTGGCCGACACATCGGCGACGAATCGCTGGGTGACCCGGATGGCCCTTCCCCTGAAGAATCTTGTGAAGGACGGCGTTCGGCCGGGAGGCAAGGTCTACATGAACGTGGTGCGGGTTTCTTCGCCCGCCTTGGCAGGAGCTTACCCGTTCAGCCAGGCGGCCTGGATCCCCTACACCAAGGTCCATGACGTGGACCGGTTGGCGGAAATGGTACTGACTGAAGAGTGAAAGAGGAAAGTCATGTTCAACGGAGACAATCTGGATCTTGGCGCGGTCGCCGACGGCGTCCGGGACGCGGCTCCCGCTCTGCAGGAGCTGCTGGATCGACGGGGCGAAATCCGCATTCCGGGCGGTCACTACCGGCTGGGCGCCACCCTGGCGGTGCATTCCGACACGTCGATCATCGCCGCGCCGGATGCCTGCTTCCAGTTGGCGGACGGCGTAGGTAAGCACTGCCGGAACTTCATGATCACGAACGCCAACCCGGGGAACGGCAATGCCAATATCTCCCTCCGCGGCGGTCGCTGGGATGCCAACAACCGCGCGAACCCGCGCGGGGCGGATCCCAAAGGCGGCTATTTCTCAGCGCCACTCGACAGACTGGAATATGATCTGATGGCGTACACGGGGGTCGCCATCAACTTCACGAACGTGCGCCACCTGGCGGTTCGGGACTTGACGGTCCACAACCCCGAGTCCTTCTTCGTGCGGATCGGCGAGGTCGACGACTTCCTCGTCGAGAACATCACTTTGAGCGCGGACGCGATCCGTCCGAACCAGGATGGCGTGCATGTCGGCGGCTTCTCCGAGAACGGCGTCATCCGGGGCATCCGGGCCGCCGGGGCCGGCGTCCCGAACGACGACATGGTGGCCCTCAACGCGGACGACGACATCGAGCGCCAGTGCAATCTCGGCATGCGGCGCGGGCCCATTCGCAACGTGGTGGTGGAGGACATCGAGGCCGAGGACGCCTACACGTTCATCCGCCTGTTCAGCGTGGAGCATCCCATCGAGGACGTCGCGGTCAGGCGGATGCGCGGCAGTTGCCGCGTGCACGGTCTCAATCTCAACAACTGGCGGTTTCCCAAGGGTGTAGGGCACATCCGTCGGGTGCGATTTGAAGACATCGCCCTGGCCAAAAGCCATGCGTTCGACTATGCCACCGCCATCGTGCATATCTCGTTGGGGGTTGAGGACCTGGAGATTCGGCGGCTGCAGCGTCAACCAGGCACGCCGGCTGCGGTCAAGACGCTGTTGCTCGACAACAATCGTGACTTGACAATGACCGTGGACGGTCGCAGCGAAGAGATTCGTGCCGAGACGGGGTACACACTTTCCGATGGCGACATCGGCGAGATGCGGTTCCAATGAACGCGTTCGGACAACGAAAAGTGTGCGGATTTCGACAAGCAAAATGGAGAACGAAATGACAGGCAAAACGACAGGCATGCACGTACGAAAGGGTTCGCTGGTTGGCGCGGCAATGGCGGGCTCGCTTCTGGCGATGGGCGGCGGACTTGCCTGCGCCGCGCCGCTGGATCTGACGTTGGTCAAGGACGGCGCCCCGGCGGCGGCGATTGTGCTGGCGACGCAGCCGACGCGCGCGGCGCAGTTGGCGGCATTCGAACTCCAGCACCATGTGCGGCTGATTACCAGGGCCACGCTGCCGATCGTCGCCGAGGACGCGACCGTGCCAGGCGTCCGCATCCTGGTCGGCGAAAGCGGCGCCACGCGCGCGCTGGGTTTCGCGAACGACGGTCTCGCCCCGCAGGAGTACCTGATCCGGTTCCTGCCCGACACGCTCGTGCTCATCGGGCGCGACAAGAAGGACGGGGGACGGGTGGACTACGACTACCTGACCAACCCCAACGCCAGCGACACATGGGTGTCCTTGTACGCGCCGCAGGGCACGATGTACGCCGCCTATGACTTCCTGGAGAAGTTCTGCGGCGTGCGCTGGATCAATCCCACCGACTTCGGCACGCTCTGTCCGCACGCCGCGACCCTGACGGTCAAGGGCGAGGAACTACGGCGGCGCCCCTTCATGGCGTTTCGCGGCGGGAGCGCGGCGGGAAATTCGGGAATCGGGCGGGGATACGGCGATGCCGCGGACTACCAGTATGGCGGCGGTCTCTGGCGCGGAAATACCGCACAGGCCGAAGCCTACATGGCGGCGGCCTATCCGCGGCTGAAAGCGGTCTATCCAGACGCGCGTTTCACGTCGGCGTTGCGCGCGCAGAATCTCCTGTTCCAGTACCGCATGAAAGCGGGCGGCGATCAGCGTCAATGCAGCCATTCCTTCTACAACTACTATCCCCGTTTCTTCCACAAGGACCGGAAGGGGTTCGAGAGCTATCGCCCGGAATACTTCGCCCAGGGCTACGAGGGCGACGAGCCGCCACAGCTCTGTTACGGGAACCCCGCCACGATCGCCCAGGTGGTCCAGGACGCCCGCCACTACTTCGATGCCGGCGGCAAGCAATGGGGAGAGGACTACTTTGCCCTGGAGCCCATGGACAACGCCTCGTTCTGCCGTTGCGCGCTCTGCGCTCCTCAGTATGAACCGGCGCGCGAATCCGAGAAGAGCCAGCACAGCACCTACTGGTTCCGCTTCGTCAATGCCGTGGCGACGGAGGTCGCGAAGACGCATCCCGGCAAGTCCATCTCCACGCTGGCCTACATGACCCACGAGGGGCTGCCCACGGGATTTGGCCTGGAAAGCAACGTGGTGGTGCATTTCTGCGTTTCCGCCAACCGCTCGGGCGCCGCGGGGGGGCAGCAGGGGTTGGCGAAGCAGCTCGCACGGCTCCAGGAGTGGCGGGACAAGCAACCTAACGTCCCCATGTACCTGTGGCTCTACAACACGTTCCCGCTGGAGATCGCCAATAACGGCAGGTTCCACTGCTTCCCCGGATTCTTCGCGCGCGAGATCAAACGGCAGTTCGACTACTTCCACAAGCTCGGAGTCGAGGGCATATTCCACTGCGGCTTCAACGGCGAGGTGGAGAACTACCTGACCTACAAGCTCATGGACGATCCGACGCTGGACTTGGACGCGCTGCTCGCCGATTACTTCGCCGCCTACGGTCCGGCCGCCAAACCCATGCGCGCCTGGTATGACCTGGTGGAAAGCCGTTTCATGGATCCGTCGGCGCTGCCCCTGGTCGCGGGGAAGCCCTATGTGGGCCACCAGACGGTGGCAGTCGCCTGGGACTACCTGGGGAATGCCGAGACCATGGCGAAGCTGGGCGCCTTGATGGACGAAGCGCGTGGGAAGGCCGCGGGCGAAGGCGCCAGGCGGGTGGAGCTGTGGGACAAGGGCGTATGGAGCTACATGCAGACCGGGCGCCAAACATATGTGGAGCGGATGCGCGCGCCCATCCCGTCCGTCACGGCCGCGCGCGTGCCGGCGGCCAAGGGCGATCCCGGCAAGGTCGCCTGGGACAAGGCCGCCGACCTTGGCGACAAGTGGTATGCGCGCGGCGGCAAGGATCCCTCGAAACGGACCTTCCGCGGCCGGGTCTGCCACGACGGCGAGTTCTTCTACCTGGAACTGACGGAAGAGAACGTCGCGATGGAGCAGCTTGTCGCTTCGGCCGTCGTGTTCCCCGCCGATGTCTGGGAGCCGCTCTTCGCCCGTCAACGCGCCCAGCCCTTCCGGCAGTACGCCGTGGGGCCCACAGGCATGGCAAGGGCGATCTCCCACGGCGAAATCAACTGGCGGCAGGACGTGGAGATGCCGGAGACCGGCATTCGCGCCGTGGCCGATACAACAGGCAATCGCTGGGTGACCCGTCTCTCCTGGCCCCTGACAACGCTGGTGGACC
>JAQULY010000230.1 GCA_028718445.1 Kiritimatiellia bacterium | reverse complement strand
CGCACAAAATCGGGCTCGGCCGATAGCACCTGCGGAAGGTCGTCCAACAGACCGACCTGTGCCAGCAGTTCTTCGCCGGTCATCGACGCAAAGCGCAAGACGTATTGATCGGTAGTACCGGATATTGGCGCGACGAACAGACTCTGAACGGGCAGATCGTCCGGCCGTGCGCCGGCTGCCAGGCGGACCACCGCCTGATCGCGCGCGATCAGGCGCAGCCCGCTACGCGGATCGGCAAAGACGGGACAGGCTTTCCGGCCGTCCGGCAAACGCCTGACCGCGATCAGTTCCTCGGAAGGATTCTTGGCGCCGTTCAGTCCGTCTTTGGCTGCGCGCCGCACAATGGCGATGGACTGCTCCGCGAGCAGCGGATTGTTCTTGTCGAGCAGCCGCTCGACGTCCTTGCGCCTAACGGCCTTTTCAGCCGCTTGCTCGGGCATTACCCATTCGCCATCGCGCCGCTGCAATGCGACCCAGCGGCCGTCGCAACGATACCCATCGCCGGCGTCGTATACCTCCGCCGCGGCCTCCGTCGTGCGTCGCGCCGCAAAGACTGACGGCGACTGCCACAGACAGAGCGCCATCGCGGCCACAGTCAGAGAAAAACGCTATGTCGCCTGCAGATACACTTTTTTTAGCATGGCCCGAGTTGCCTGCGGCTGTCAAATCGAGGCCGGCTTGCGGCAGCAGAGATGTTGACGCGTAAGCACAATGTGGATACATTGCTGGCGTGAGAACGACACTGATTCCCATCGGCAACTCGCGTGGCATTCGGATTCCGAAGCCTTTCATCGAGCAGTGCGGTCTGACGGAGCAAGTGGAAATGGACGTCCAGGATTGCATGATTCTCATCCGCGCGCCTCGACAGCCGCGTACGGGCTGGGGAGCCGCTTTCGCGCGGATGGCGCGTGCGGGTGACGACAAGCTGCTGGATGACCAGCCGACCTCGACCCGTTGGGACGAGGAGTACTGGCAATGGAAGTGAACCGCTTCGAAGTGTTCCTCGTGAGCCTTGATCCAACTGTCGGTCATGAGATCAAGAAGACAAGGCCCTGCACCGTCATCTCCCCCGACGAGATGAACCACCACATTGGCACCGTAATCATTGCCCCCATGACGACCAGCGGGCGTGACTATCCAACACGGGTGCCATGCACGTTCCAGGGAGTCGAGGGGCAGATCGTGCTGGATCAGATTCGAACCGTTGACAAGGCACGACTGGTCAAGAGGCTGGGCCGACTTTCCCCCGTGGCTTCTGATCGCCTGCTCAGCGTGCTGATTGAGATGTTCCAGAAATGAAGCCAAAATGGCTGACGTTCGCCGATAAAGGGAATGAACTTCGGACTGATACTCCCTATCTTGATACTGGCGATGATTCTCGGAGTCATCGCTTGGATGTGGATTAGCATTGTTCGAAGCATCGTTCAGAGACGACGAGATCGAGAATCCGTGCGGCGACAATGCCGGGACGCAATAGAGAAGATTATGGCTGACGGAAAAACCGAAGGGCCGTCAGGACCGTACAGACCAAAAAACTGGGCGAGCAAGTGGGTGGCCTATAGTCACGAATTGCCAGCGCCACGAGCCCAGTCTCAGCATATTGCACGGTTCCCGCAGATGCCATCCATGCCAACTCGGAATGACGAATAGGATTTGAGGAGCCAACAACGACCTGTTCCCGCGTTACTTGCCCTGGCGGGTTCGCAAACGGAGAGGCCGGACGTTCGGCCGCTGAGCGAAACAGAAGAGGATTGTGCCATATGATACCCCGTGAACACATTGAATGGCGTGATATATGGGTGACCGGCGCCGATGACGATGGAACGCCGCGAGCACTCTTCGTGGGTGATTCCATCACGCGCTCCTACTTCACGCATGTCGAGGAACAACTGAAAGGCAGCTTTCTGTGCGCGCGTATGACCACGTCGGCATGCGTAGCCGACCAGGCAATGGGAAGAGAACTGGCACTCCTACTCGATGACTACCGTTTCACGGTGATCCATTTCAACAATGGGCTTCACGGGTGGGGTTATGACGAGACCTCCTACGCGAATGGGCTAAGCCGCATGCTGGATTCTATCGCTGGACGCTCTCCGTGGAGCACGTTGATATGGGCTAATTCGACCCCCGTTCGCCGGAAAGGCTGCTTGAGCACATTCGCCCCCGAAACGGAACGGGTGCGGGAACGCAATCGCCTGGCGTGCGGTATTGCCGCCACGCGCAAGATGCCGATTAACGATCTGTTCGGTTGCGTTGCCGATCATCCCGAATACTTTGCGGAAGACGGCGTGCACTTCAATGCGGGAGGTCAGAGCGTTCTGGGGACTCAGGTCGCTCGGATGATCCTGAAGGAAGGCAAGCGAAGAGCCTAACGCGCCCGCTTCCGCCCAGTACGACATTCCTTCTAGGAAGAATCGCGTCCTGCTCAATGCCCTTTCAGTGGCGGTCGGCAGCGACGCATAGTCGCACACTTCGTCCCACACTTTGTCGGTTACGGTCTTCGCCGAACTGCTTGGTCGTCGCCAGGAACGCTGGCGATGACCATTCACCCGCAGACTCCCCGGAAGAGTCCGAATTCGTTTGGCTTGGCGAACGAACTAGATGCGTTTGCCATGGCCAGCGCCATGCCGGCGCTTGACAGACTGCCACGGAAAGTCTACTATTCATATATATGAGCAAGAAATCCATCTCGATGACAGAGATCGCGGCTCTTGCGGGCGTTTCCCAATCGGCGGTCTCTCTCGTGCTCAACGATCGCTGGCGCGCCAAGCGTCTTTCCCGCGCGATCGCGGACCGCGTCATCAAGATCGCGCGCGAGCGTAACTACCGACCCAATCGCCTCATCCACGCGTTGCGGACCGGTCGAACCCATACGGTGGCGGCCATCTTCTACACCGTGAGGGGCGAGTACTATCCACAGATCGCGGCGGGGATCGAGGAGGAGGCCAAACGGCACGGGTACCATTTGCTGATCAGTCAGGTCATGCGAGGAATCGAGGAAGAGGCTGGCGAAATCGAGGTCCTTCTGGAGCGGCGTGTGGATGGGCTGATTCTTGTGCCGAGATACCCCGTGGCCAATCGCGACAACTACCGGCGCCTGATCGCGCAGGGGATCCCGCTGGTGTGTGTCGACAGCTATTTTCCGGATGTACCATGTCCTGCCGTCGTGGGGGCCGACGAGGAGGGCATGCATGCCGCAACCACGCACCTGATCGAATTGGGGCACCGACGCATCGCCTATGCCGGCATGGCGCCTCTGGACGCCACACACATGAAGGACCGTTACAACGGCTTTCTCAAGGCGATGACCGGGCACGGTCTCGAGATTCCCGCCGACTTCAAGGTGCTGGACAGCGTGACGGCCGTGGCCAAGTTCCTGCGCCGGCCGGGCCGTCCCACAGCCTTCATGGCTGATAATGATTACGGCGCGCTGAACGCTATCCGCGCGGCCGAATCCCTGGGCTTGCGCGTGCCGGACGATCTCGCCGTGGCCGGCTTCAGCGACTGCCTGGCCAACGAGGATGTCTACCGGGTGCCCCTGACATCGGTGCACGTGGACCTGATGGCCATGGGCCGCCTGGCCATGCAGCACTTCCTGCGCGAGGTCGAGCATGTCTCGGGCCGTCACGAACTGACACGCTTGCCGGCCAGTCTCGTGGTACGCGCATCGTCCGCGGGAAAACGCAGCGCCTTGGTACATCGCGGGCACGGCCAAGCGTCGCGCAAATGAGGATTAGCAATCGAGAACAACGGAACTGACAAGGAGAACATTCATGAGTAATAACACCATACACGCAATGATCACGGGCATGTTCACCCTTGGTCTCTGCCTGACGACGGTACAGGCCGGCACCAAGACCTGGAACACCACGACGGGCGACTGGTCCGTGGATCTGAACTGGTCGGGAGGAGTGCCCGTCGCGGGTGATGATGTCGTCATCGCCAATGCCGGCGCTGCCGTGTCTCTGACGAACTCGGCAGTCGGACTGGCATCGCTGACCATCGATCATGCCACGCTGTCGTTCTCCAACGCCAACGCCACACTCAGTGCCACCAACTTGTCGATCTTGAATGGCGGTACTCAGACCTGCTGGGGCGCCGTCAGTTGCGGCGAGTGCCTGCTGAACGGCGGAACCTTGCTGTTGAACGCCACCACCTCCGGGCCGGTCCTCGATTGTTCGGGCAGTCTGACACTGACGAACGCCGGCCGGCTTTACGTCTCGGCCGGACTCTCCGTCGCCGGCGCCGGAGCCGGCTACGGCGGGTTGGTCAATGTTGGCGGCGACATACGTGTTGCCGCCAACTCCTGGATCTACCCCGCCACTCATCCCACCAATGGGGCGGCGGTCCTGTTCCAGATGCAGAATCTGGTCCTGGACAACGGCGGCGGCATCAACGCCGACGCGCGCGGTTACATCGGCAGCCGCGCGCCAGGCCCGCAGTATTACTCCCCCGTAGCGAAAGAATATGGCCCGGGCTACAGAGCAACCGCCTACTGGGGTGCTCTGGGATCGGGATATGGCGGAGTCGGAGGACGCAGCAGGAGTGCCACGCCGGGCGGCCCGACGTATGGCTCATCCTATACTCCCGTGGCGCCGGGAAGCGGCTGCTTGCTGATGAATGGGATCATGGAACGTAACAACGGCGCGGATGGTGGCGGCAGCGTGCAGATCCGCGCCACCGACACCGTCACCGTCCGTGGCACGATCACGGCCAATGGCGCCGCGAGCCCCTATATCTATTTCGGTGGCGGTGCTTCTGGTGGCGGCATCTACATCACCTGCGGGACGTTCATCGGAAGTTCCAGCGGTGTCTTGAGTGCTAATGGCGGCGCCGGCGGCGCCCACGATCTCTATGGCAGTGGCGGTGGTGGCGGCGGCCGCATCGCCGTCTGGCGTGATATCGACAATTCGCCAAGCGCGATCGCAACGTACGTCAACGGAGGCGCAAAGGGCGGTAATGTTCTCGATGAAGCCGGCGCGAACGGCACAGTGGTGTGGGCCTGGACGTCCCGCACCAGGATGTGGACGGCGACGACGGGCGACTGGTCGGTGGCGGGAAACTGGCTGGGAGGAGTGGTGCCTGCCGCCGGCGACGATGTCATCATATGCGTCGGCGGAACGGTAAGTCTGACCAATTCGACCCCTTGGCTGAGTTCGTTGCGAACCGAACACGCCACCCTGTCGTTCTCCAACGCAAACGCCACACTCAACGTCACGAACCTGATAGTCCGCGAAGATGGCACCCAAACCTGCTGGGGCGCCGTCAATTGCGTTTCCTGCGAACTCAACGGCGGGGCACTGGTTCTGAATCCCGCCCCATCTGGCCCCCTCTTCACCTGCACGGGAGATCTGACGCTGACGAATGCCGGCCGGCTGCATGTCACGGCCGGACTCTCCGTTGTCGGCGCGGAGGCCGATTACGGCGCCTTGGTCAGCGTTGGCGGTAACATCCGCGTCGCCACCAATTCCTGGATCTACCCCGCCGCGCATCCCACCAACGGGGCGGCGGTTCTATTCACCATGCGCAACCTGACCTTGAATGGCGGCGGCGGCATCAACGCCGATTGCCTCGGGTATATGGGCAGTCCGTATGACGGCAGTTCCGTCAACCCGCAAGGCGCCTTTGGGCCGGGTTCCGCGGCAAATACGATCTACTGGGCGTGCGGCGGCGGGTCCGGTTACGGAGGAGCGGGCGGAAGTTCCCAGCAAACGTATCCGGCTCCGGGAGGCCCGGCCTACGGTTCCTCCAATGCGCCGGTGGCGCCCGGAAGCGGCGCCTTCCGGTGGAGCGGCGGGTCCCCCTACACCGGACGCGGCCTGGACGGCGGTGGCAGTGTGCAGCTTCGCGCCACCGACACCGTCGTCATCCAGGGCACGATCACAGCCAATGGTCAGGCGGGTAATCTTTACCGGGGCGGTGGGGCCTCAGGCGGCGGCATCTACATCCGCTGCCACAACTTCATCGGAGACTCGAGCGGTATCCTGCGGGCCAATGGCGGAAACGGCTACACCCATGTGCTCTATGGCTCGGGCGGCGGTGGTGGTGGCCGGATTGCCGTCTGGCGCGCACACGATCGCTCTTTGGGTTCCGTAACGACGTATGTGAACGGGGGTACCGCCGGCGGCGGCGAGCACGACGAAGCCGGTTCGAACGGAACCGTGGTCTTCGGATGGGTACCGCCGCCCGGCACGATCTTGTTGCTTTACTAGCCATAGTCCGAAGAGAAACGACGGTACGCCAGGGCTCAGGATGCACGCTTCAGGAAGGCGCATGCCTGAGACCTGATGTCTGGTTGACTGGAAACAGCCGTTAGGAGTCGCATCAAATGCCACAATATCGTTCCACCATCGTCCCGTTGCTCTGCCTGGCTATGACGGCGCAGGCCGAAGTCACGCCTGGTATGAAATGGGCGAATGCGCTGAAGCCGAAAGGCCATGCCGCGCATACCTTGACCCTGTCCTCGAACGGCGCCACGGACTATACCGTGGTGTTGCCCATGGCGCCCTCGACTCGGGACCAAAAAGCCGCCGACGATCTGTGTGAGTGGCTCAAGGCCATGACAGGCGTCAGTTTCCCGGTCGTCAAAGATGGCGTCGAAACCAATGTTACGGGGAAGGTTATCAGCATCGGCGGGACCCGCCTTGCTTCGGCGGCCGGCTTCAGTGACGCCAATCTCGGCACTGAAGGCTACGCCATCGAGGTCAAGGGCGACAGCCTGTTCCTGCTTGGGGGAAGCCTGCGCGGCCCGATCAACGCCGTCTATGCGCTCCTGGAAGAAGACTTGGGCTGCCGCTGGTATGCGCGCGGAACGGCGACCATCCCCCGCGCACAGACACTTCGATTCCGCCCGGTGCCCAGGCGGTTTGTGCCGGTGCTGGAGATCAGGGACCCGTACTATTGGGACGCCTTCGATAGCACGTGGTCCCTCCGCAACAGGACCAGCGCACCCGGGGTGGCCATTCCCGAAGCCTACGGCGGCAACCTAACCACCATCTGGCCCTATATGGTGCATACGTTCAGGCTACTGGTTCCCGTGGACCGCTTTTTCAAAGACCATCCGGAGTACTTCTCCGAGAATGACGGCAAGCGGAACCCGAACCAGCTCTGCGTGACCCATCCCGAGGTACTGCAGTTGGCCATCGCACACGTGAAGCAGGTTCTGAAAGCCAACCCGAACGGCGAACTGATCAGCGTCTCCCAGAACGACGGGGCGCCCTCCTGCGCCTGCCCGGCTTGCAAGAAGATCACCGACGCCGAAGGCTCGCCGTCCGGCCCATTGCTCCTGTTTGTGAATGGAATAGCCGATGCCATAGCCCATGACTTCCCGAACGTGAAGATATCGACGCTGGCCTATCTGGACACGTTCATGCCGCCGAAAACCGTGAAACCGCGGCCTAATGTCGTGATACAGCTTTGCACCGACAGCCATGCTTGGCCCGAACCTTTCCTCGCCATCCCGGAGACCAAGAAGTTCCAGACCGCCATGAAGGGCTGGGAGGCGATCGGCGCCAGCATGCATATCTGGGACTACACAGTCAACTTCGCACACTGCTTGGCGCCGATGCCGAATATGCAAGTGGTCGCGAAGGACATCCGGTTTTTTATCCAACACAACGCCAAAGGCGTCATGCTGCAGGGCGGCTACTGGGGGCCAGGCACGTCCGACGGGATCATGAAGAGTTGGGTCTGGGCCAAGCAGTTGTGGGATCCCACGCGTGACACACAGGCGTTGATTCGCGACTTTACCCGCGGCTATTACGGTTCCGCGGCCGAACCGGTGCTGGAATACCAGCACCTCATGTGGGAACTGTGGGAACGGAACCACAAGGGAAGCCTGAAGACTCCCGCCGGCGGCTGCGGGTACGCCATGGACCTGCCCATATTCACCCGCGATTTCCTGACCAAGTCCGGAGCCCTGTTTGACCGGGCCAGGAGCCTGGCTACCGATGACGAGACACGGCAGAGGGTGGATATGGCGGCGATGCCGATTTTGTACGTGGAACTGAGTCAGAATCTGATTGCGCTGATCAAGAACGGGAAACTCGACCAACCGGAACGATTTCACGCGTTGCTCGGACGATTCGAGACCGTGGCAAAGCGCGAGAAGATCACTCACCTCTCCGAGGGCGGGACGGCAGTCACCGACTGGTTAACCCGACTGCGCAGAGTGGCGAGTGAGGATCCCAATGCGTCACACGCGTTCAGCGTGCCCGTCGGCGGTGGTGCCGTCAGTATTCTGCGGACACCCGCACGCTGGAAGTTCTCTCTGGACAGGGACAACGCGGGCGTCAGTAACCGGTGGTTCGCCTCCGGTTTCAACGACGCCGCCTGGACCGGCTGTCGCACGGACTTGGACACCGGCTGGGACAACCA
>JAQULY010000229.1 GCA_028718445.1 Kiritimatiellia bacterium | reverse complement strand
ATAAAGAACAATGCCCACACCGACACCTCTGGATGCTGGCGCATTCCCAGAAGACCTGGACCGCATTCTGGTCGTGCTCCACAACGCGAAGTTGGAGGGCATAGAACGACTTACCGCCGTCCAGGTCTCCGATAGACTGAACACCGGATGGGGTCTTGGCCTCCACTGGCGAACGGTCAACTCCATCCTCCTTGAGAATCATCACCTCGTGGACCGGAAGAAACGCGGGGGAAAGTGGCTCTTTGGCACTCTTAGGGCGGGCGAGAACCGTGTGACGGCGCCGCCTTCGGCGATTCTGTTCGTCGATCCCTCAAAGGCCGTTCAAGCGGTCCTTGACCTTCATGGAATGCTGTCTCAATGTCGGGGTGTCGTCCGCCTGTGCGATCCCTACTTCGACATCGCCACGCTGCAGCATCTCGACGCTTGTTCATCAGCGTCGGAAGTGCGGGTGCTCACTCGGAACATCAAGGATAGAGGTTCGCTTCGCGCGCTTCATGCGGCCTTCGGCACACAGGGCCGCATCGTGCAGGTAAGAGTTGTTGGCGCGAATGTGCTTCACGACCGATACCTGCTTGATGACACAGTAATGAGGATTCTCGGTACGAGCCTCAATGGCTTCGGGAAGAAGCAGTGCTTCGTGATCGCTGCTGGCGACGATCTCCGAAACGCAATGCTTGCCGTCTTCGAGGGTCACTGGAACGGCGCGACAGTGTGGCCATAGAGGAATGCGAACAACCGCCTGCATTTGACGTCGCTTCGCGCCAAAAATGAGGCGGGACGTTGGCGCCGCCTGCGGCGGCGCCAACGGGCGCGCTGCCCCACCCGGCGTGGCTGCCGCCGCAAGCGGCGTCAACCACGCGCTGAACCCGACCCGGCAAAGCCGGGCCAAGTCCAGCGCCCTCCGGGCCGGGCGGGTCAGCGCGCCCGTTGGGTCAGCACGAAGGGGTTGTGATTATGAAAGCAGTAATCTACTGGGCCGTCCAGATTGGAATATGGCTTTTCACGGTGCGCATCTTGCGTCGACTCGGGGAAAGAGACCTGCGCATCGACAACCTCAAAACGAAGGCATGGTGTCTTCTCCTGGCCCCGGGAATTGCCTTTGCCTACTGGTTTCTCCCGAACCTGCTTGGCATCAAGATTGCGGACCCTGAACTGCAAGCCATGCAGATGCCAATGGCCGTCGTGGTCACTGTGATCATCTACATCGCTCTGGCAGGACGATGGGTGCGGCAGGCGAAACTTCGCAAAGAAGAGACATCCAGACCCAACCGAACCTCGGATGCGACTTCGGAACCCGCGCCGGGCGCGGATTCCTCGGCGCATCAAGGTTGACGTTGTGTGGTGAAAGAAACGGATCAACATGTCTGAATCTCAACGAGCAATTCTGGGTTTCACGATCATTATTTGCGCGTTTGTGGCTTTCTTCGCGTGGGCATCTGACTTCGTCTATCCGGCATTGACATGGTCTGGACGAATCTTGGCACCGGTTATCGCCATCTGGATCATTGTGTCTCTTGTGCGCGACAAACTGAGGAAGGATGAGGTGCCGGACTTCATTCGCGCACAAGGCATCAACCCGTTTGAGCGCGACGGCTTCTTCTTTGCCATCGTCCCACGGACGAACAACGGCACCCTAACCATGCAGGTGCTCTTTCAGAATGGTCATGAACGCTCTTCTTCCGTACAACTCGTGTGCAAGCCAGCCCTCGGGTTCTGGCTCCAGGACTTGCCTTTGGCGCAGTTCACACTGGATTTGGCTTGCTCACCGGGCGGTTTTGGCATTGCGGAGGTCCCAATGGCCGTGCCCAAGGAGTACCAAGGCAAGGAAATCACATACGAATTAGGTGCTCGGGTTCGCTATCCAATGGGCAGAGGGAAGCGTCTTCTACACAACACTGGCATTCATGTAGGCAAACCGGTCTTCACAACTCGGTCACGGGCTTTCTTGTCAGTTGTTGGGGTCTTCGGGGGATTCCACATGGGACGTCCGGCCTCCTTCAGGTTTGTTGCGCCCCAGGCAGTCGCGACGCATCTAGCCCAAGCGACACCACCACGGGTCGAACATAAATGGAAACTGGGCGATGAAACACCGAACCAAGCGTCGCACGGTACGGCGATGCCGCGCCGCCCGTGAACGCCAACGTTGGCATAAGACATGAAGCTCCCAATCTACCAGATCGATGCGTTTGCCGAGGCTCCTTTTCAGGGCAATCCCGCTGCTGTATGCCCACTCGATGACTGGTTGCCGGATGAATTGCTCCAGTCGATTGCCGCTGAGAATAACCTGTCTGAAACGGCGTTCTATGTCAGGAGGGATGGCCATTACGATCTGCGCTGGTTTACCCCCACGAAGGAAGTTGACCTTTGCGGACATGCCACGTTGGCCGCCGCCCACGTTTTGTTTGCTTTGAGCGGCGCGGGCAACTCACGGGTCACGTTTCAATCACGCAGTGGTCCGCTGTACGTTCTTCGGAAAGACGAACTCTTGACCCTTGACTTTCCGGCTCAGGTTGGTGTCCCTTGCGAGACTCCTGCTGAGATGATCGAGGCGTTGGGCTCGCGTCCAAGCGCATGCTATCGCGCGATGGACTATATGGCTGTATTCGAGAGCGAGGCAGAGATCATCGCAATGGCACCCAATTTTCGTCGATTGATGGCCCTTGATTTGCGGGGCGTCATCGTCACTGCGCCGGGACGGACGGCGGATTTTGTAAGCCGTTTTTTTGCACCCAATTACGGAGTTGATGAAGATCCAGTGACGGGTTCAGCACATTGCACGCTTGCACCGTATTGGGCTAAACGTTTGAACAAGTCCGCCATGAGTGCTTCTCAGCTATCGAAGCGGAGGGGCACCCTTCGCTGCCGGGTTGAGAACGAGCGCGTCTTCATATCCGGGCGAACAGTGGCATACTTGGAAGGAACAATTCAAATCGAATGCCAACATGATCGTGGAGCCAACGCGCTACCGCGCGTGGATCACGATTGACGTTGGCCTGGGAGATGCGATGGAGAACGTCCTGGAAGCAGACTACGGCCTCGGCCCCCTGCGCGATGTCGAGGATGCGATCGACACCGGAATGAAGGCCCTCTTCCGGCGCAACAAAGAGAATCCGTGGTTCGATGGACTCTGGATGAACGAGTACGGCGAGGTGCTGAACGGGGCTCTGCTTGTTGCCGCACAAGCATACTGTGTCGGGGCGATGACGGACGCCAACACGATCAGAGAAGGCCGTGGACTCAAGCCAATCGACAAGCTCGCTGCGTACCACTCCCACCCAATCTTGCGCGATGTCTATTCAGCTGTGGAACTCGTGAATGCCGCTGCCAACTGCTTCAAACATCGTGATGAGTGGGGCGACAATTGGCCCGACAACACGACAACACGGGCACTCGCCGCATTCTCAATCACGTCCGCTAGCGAGTTTCCTCTGAATCAGACGATTGAGATAGTCACAACAGAACTGAAGTATTCGAGGCTTTCGGACCTCTTGTCGGAGTGGCGCGAGGGACTGATCGGCACAGCAACACATGACGGTCAACAATGCGGCCAACAACCGCCTGAATGATATTCTCGCTTCGCTCGAAATCATGAGGCGGGGCGTTCGACCAAGGGAGAATGAAACTAAATCGCCACAACCTGTTCCGCGTCGCGATCGGGATTGTGATCGTACTACTCGTCGCCCTGTGGCTGACCGAGTGGTCGCGACGTCGTGCGATCGAATCGGCTAGCCGGGCTCTGCACCCCATCAGAAGCTGGCTGGAGTACGGAGTGTCCGAGTTCACGATGTTCGACTATCAGACAGGTGGGACCAACGCCCGCTTCGGCCCCGGCTGGTACATCTGGTACGACTCCTCAACAGGCATCGCCGACCCACCGCCCTGTGTCCGTGTGTCCCTCGGAGGGAGGATTACCGGATCGAACATACCCGTGGTCCGTGAAACGATCGGCTTAACTCGCAGGCAGCGTGCGTTTCATTTGGCTGCAGTAGCTGGAGAACGGGAAGATAAAGAGCAGCAGGTCGAACAAAGCGCGGCACCGCTACCTCCGGCCCCGCAGACGGGGCCGTCGGAGGGTGCGCGCTGACGTTGGCGCCGCCTGCGGCGGCGCCAACGGGCGCGCTGCCCTACCCGGCGTGGCTGCCGCCGCAAGCGGCGTCAACCACGCGCTGGACCCGACCCGGCAAAGCCGGGCCAAGTCCAGCGCCCTCCGGGCCGGGCGGGTCAGCGCGCCCGTTAGACAACTGAAAGGATGCACAAACCGACAATGGATTTCCTCGCATTTCAACAGTTCGAACCGCAAGAGCGCAAAGCCTCGCCGAGTTGCATATGGTGCGGGGACTCCGCTCGCAAGAATCGAGCTCATCTTATCAGCCGAAAGCTGAGTACCGGTGCCCGAAATGCTCCTACCCTACAATTCAATGTTTGCGAGGGATGCAACGCCAGATGCGGTGATTTGGAGCAATGGGTCCTTCGGTTCACGCCACTTTCCTGGGTGCGATTCATGCTATACCTTCGCCCCGGTTCAAAAGGCACTACACGCGCCGTCCCCTCTTGCTTTTTCTCGGGGGCGATGAATGAGTGGGTGGTCTTTCATCTCGATGGCGCAAGCCATTCCTACGCTGTCGCGACCCAGCTTCTTCTTTCGCCCGAGTCCAATCACACGCTGCTTACTGAGGAGGCGCCGGAGTCGTATCCCCTCTTGTCCAGCCGCATCGTGGCAGCTCTTCGGAACAAAGCATTCAGGACCGAAATCCGGGAATCCTTGCCTGCGGGTTTCTCCCCCCGTTTCCTGCTTGAGGGGGAGCACATACTCCTCGTTGCGCGAACCACGAGTGAGGCAGAAGCGTCTATTGAGCACGCGTCAGGAGTGGACTGGGCAACCCCAACAGCGACTCACATATGCCTGAAAAACACGGGCCGAGAACAACATCATTTCCGCTGGTCCAGGGTGAATTGGGCGCGTTTCTGCGCCAAGACGGCGTTTGAGGCCCTATGTCTGTTTGAGGGTGGCGAGAAGTGCCTACGGCCTGGATTTGCGCTCGTCCGGGATTTCGTCACTGGGGGCGAGATCCAAAGCGGGAGGGAAGTCGTCTTCGATGAGAAAGGTCCCCGTTCCGCACGGGATGTCCCAACCCCAGTTTTCCTTGATCTGACCGTCAGGCAGGCAGCGCCGCAACCCATTGCAGCAGTGCTTCCGCACGCCGAGGCGGGAATGCACGTTGTCAATCTGTATGAAGTCCGTGGCTGGGTTTTGGCCAGTGTTGTGGTAGCTGGCTTCCCCCCCTCTGTTCTTGTTCTCGGAGGGCCAGATGAACACTTGGGTGACTTTTACCAGATGATCTATGATTACCAAAAGTGCACGTTCGAGTTCGCGAGGCTCGCCTATGATCGCTCTAAGCCGATTGTACCGATGGCCATTCCAGGGGACTCATTCTCTGACATCGCGGAGACCTATAGATTGAAGAGTGTCTAACCAAGCGTCTCAGGCGACGCTTGACAGCGCGCCTGAACGCAACGTTGGCCCACAGCTGTGAAGGAGGAGAACCATGAATCGACGAGAGTTCCTTACGACGGGTGTAACCGGAGCGGCGGCTGTATCGCTGTGTGGTTGTGCGACTTTGTCGGCAAAGGAGGATCGTGGCATAAAGAATGGAGCCCCTTTGACTCGAGCTGCGCTTGACAAGCTTACCCACGAGTGGTGGAAAACCTCTGCAACGGACAAAGGTGGCGGTAGGTTCGAGTGGGACGAGGAGATCAAGGCCGTGAATGCGTTGACCCCGCCAGCGGAGTCCATACCCCAGTGGGCAATCGATGTGCGCGGGGCGATGCCGCGATATGGTTTCGAGATATGTTCGCATCGCTGGCTGGACGGCCTGGATGACGTCATTCATATGATAGGCAAGGAGCAGCACTGGCCATCCACAGCCGGGCACTGCGGGGACCGACCCGGAAGAGTCATTGACGCCGCCCTACAGCGCGCTGAAGCGGTGGAGTGTTGGTTGGAGGGGAGAGGGGTTGACGGACGCCCGCTGTATCGCAACGTAGCGAAATGGTTGGGAGCCCCCGACGTTCAGAAAAAGCAGGCAGCGGAGTGCTTCGTTGAAATGGTCCGATCATTCTTCACCGAGCCTCGTCCCAGGAAGACAAGCATGCCTTTGGCGAAGACGTGGCGTAGCAAAGCGAACGAGAACACGATCCTTAAGGAAATGTTCGCTGGGGAGGGCTTTGACAACCTCCTGGACAACCAATGTGGATTCAAGATCGTCGACCGCCTTGACCTCTACCTTCAGATGATCGGCGGTGATATGAGCCGTGCGGGTGATCGACACGGCGTGTGCAACGATCAACGGAGGTTCATCTATCCGGACGACCCTCCCCGATATGAGACAACGCGAGGATTCTTGTGGGGCCTCTTTGCATACCTGAAAAGTTATGGTGGCGAATGGCTTCTGTCTCACAGGCCGGAATGCGCAGGAGGAGCGATCGACGCCCTAAACGGCGTATCAGAAGGCGGGAAACAAACTCCGTTGCGAAAGTGGCTGGTCGCGTCGTTCCTGAAGTCCACGAAGCTCTGGATTCCCCATGGGATTCCGAAGGATCGCATTCCGGCTGAGGTCCGCGAGTTACCGGACGTTATTGAAGCACTCAAGACGTGAACACACAGGGCCAACAACGCCTGGCACCCTACCGTGAACCCTGCCGGGTCCACGTCGGGTGAAGGCGGGCGTTGGCGCCGCCTGCGGCGGCGCGCTGACCAACCCCGCCAGGCAACTCTCATCTCCGCGTCTCCGCGCCTCCGCGTGAGACTTCTCCCGCGATGCTGTGGTCAACCGCGTCGTCGCCGACGACCGCCTCTTCATTTGCACGAAGGCCGCGGAAAGTGCTAGTCTTTGCAGTGTTGGCTGCGGTCGCATGTTGCGGCTGGCGCGGCGCAGCCAATGTCGGCGCCGACTGGTCCGCGCATAGGAGAGCGTCAACCATGCCCGATCCTGGAATGATGCTGAAGAACTTGGACGAATTCCGCGAACCGTCGCGCCGGCCATGGATTGCCGTGATCGTGATCGTGGTGCTGGCCACTATCGCCGCCATTCTGCTGCTGCTTCAGGTTGAGAGGGTCCGAAAGACCGGCGCGAAACCGTCCGAGGCCGCTCCGCCGGCGCCGGCCGCCACCGCTGAGGTGTCGCGAGCGGTTTCGCCGCCTCCCGAGGCGGCGTCCCCGGAAGTGGCGCGCGCGCTGGCGACCGCCCAGGCCGACGAACGTTCGGACAACCTGCTCGCGGCGCGCACCAACTATCTCGCCCTGCTCGCGCGCCAGGATGCCGCCACGGTGCGAGCCTTCGTGGAGGAACGTCTGGGTACGGTCAACCTGCAGTTGCTCACCACCCCGCATGCCATGCCCGAGAAGGTGGACTATGCCATCCACGCCGGCGACAACCTCAAGACCCTCGCCCGCCGCTTCGGCACCACCGCGGCCCTGATCGAGAAGAGCAACCGCATTCACGACCCCAACCGCATCCAGATCGGCGACCGCATACGCATCCTGAACAAACCGGCCTTCGCCATCGCGGTCAGCAAGAGTGCCAACGATCTGGTGCTGACCATGAACGGCCAGTTTCTCAAGCGCTACAGCGTCGGCACCGGCCAGTATGGCCGCACGCCGGTCGGCACCTTCGTCATACAGGACAAGATCGAGAATCCGCCCTGGTATCACCCGGACGGCAAGGTTATCCCCTTCGGCGACCCGGCCAACATTCTGGGCACACGCTGGATGACGCTGGCGGCCACCGGCGACACCCCGCCAGCTAAGGGCTACGGCATTCATGGCACCTGGGACGACGGGTCGCTCGGCAAACAGTCCAGCGCCGGCTGCGTGCGCATGCGCAATGCCGATGTGGAGGAGCTCTACATGCTGGCGCCGGAAGGCACGCCCGTGCGCATCGCCGAATAGTCGCGCAGCGCCGCGAGCAGGCGTTGCGCGCTGCGCGCGACCACGCCGCGACGGCTCTCGACGGCCTTGACGGCGCGCTGTCCGAGCAGCGTGCGCTCCGCCGGAGAGGCCAGCAACCGGGCGATTTCGGATTCCAGGGAGGCCGCGTCCGCCACCTGCAGCAACGCCTGCGCCGCCAGCAGGTCCGCCATCACGGGACGGAAATTCTGCGTGTGCGGTCCCACCAGCACCGGCACGCCGCAGAGGCCAGGCTCGATCATGTTCTGCGCGCCCTGCGCGGTCAGACTCTTGCCGACGAACACCAGGGCGGCGTGGGGATAGAACCCCATCAGTTCGCCGGTGGTGTCCACCAACAGAACATCGTCCGCCGTCAACGGCGTCACCGCGACGGCGCCCTTGTCCAGGCGGCTCTTGCGGTCGGCGCGCAGACC
>JAQULY010000228.1 GCA_028718445.1 Kiritimatiellia bacterium | reverse complement strand
TGAAGCGCTCTGGCTCGCCGCCGCTTGGATGTTCGCCGTCGCACTCACCCGACGAGGTGTGTCGCGGCTGAGACCCGTGTTCTTCGCCGTACTCGCTTTCGCACCCGCGACACTGCATCTGTTCGACCACGCCCTCACTGATGGTTTCTACGTCTGTCTGACGCTCGCGTTCTCCGCTGTGCTTGTTCTCGCAGCCTCTGCAAGGTGTGGTATGCGTCGCCTGTTGTTCGGCGGTGCGCTCGGGGTCCTGACGGCCTGGATGGCTGCGTCGCGAACTGAGTCTGTCCTGATAATCCCGATGGTTGCGATAGCCAGCGCTGTGTGCCTTTTCTCCGATCTGATTCTGAGACGCACGTCCCGAAGGAAGGCGGCTGCCACGGCACTTCTGTTCTTGGGCATCTCGATCAGCGTGACCATGCTGCCCACAGGCGTGATAAAGGGTATCGGTTATCTTACGCACGGCGTCTGCGCAGTGAACACGGCTCAGATGCGCAGCCATCTGACCTTGCTCAAGACCTTGGCTGAGATTCGGACCTCCGGCGCCAACCCACGGTTCGTCCCAATCACAAGAGAGGCTCGCGCATTGGCCTACTCTGTCAGTCCAACGTTAGCGCAACTGTCCCCCAGTCTTGAGGATTCGACATCCCCCTTCAAGACGGCATCACGGCGTGCCGGCCTTCCCGACGGGGAGATAGGCGCCGGGTGGATATGGCATGCGTTCAGTGTAGCTGCGGGAAGGATCGGCATCAGTTCTCTTGATCGCTTTGACTCATTCTGCCGGCAAGCTGTTCGTGAGTTGAATGAAGGCTTTGAGTGTGGGGCATTGGAACGGCGCTGGGTGCCGCATTGTCTTCTTGGTGGCGATATTCACTCTTGGGGTCCGTACCTTCGAGACGGTATGGTGCATTCTCTTTCTTGCGTCGCATCGCCACAAATGCCGCCACGTGACAACGACTACATGGCGGACGACTTTGATCAGGCATGCCTTCGCAGGGCCGCTCTTGTGCAACGCGATGTCTTTTCGCTGCAGGGCTGGGTTTTCTCAGCCGACGTACAGACGCCTGTTACGGATATTCGAGTTGTCCCGAGCGAGGGCGATGCCCGGCGCATAGTCGTGTCTGAGTCAGTTCGCATAAATCGGCCCGACGTGCAGACCGCTTTCCAGAAGCAAGGTCTGACGGTTCCGCTTGCCTGCGGATTCCGCGTCAAGGGTGCCATCTTATCTCCCATCAGAACCGTTAAGCCTCCCACGCTCGTCTTCTGCTCCAAAGACGTCGAACTTGGCCGGTTGACGACATATCAGCCCGGGCGAGTGCGTGCGCTGCATCCTGACGGTAGTCACGCCACTATCTATGTTGGCCAGGATGAGGCCGTGATTGAAGCGCCTCTGTCCGAAACGGGATGGCGCGGGGAGGTCTCTCCTCGCCTCTTGGCCCTTGGTCATTCGTCGACAGCCTGGTGGACCGCTTTGGGCCTATCGGCCGTATGCCTGCTGACTTCGGTCTGGCGAGGCCGACGTGGTCGGAACAGGCGTGCCCTGGCGCTCGCACTGCTGGCCGCGTGTTTCTATGCGATGGCGATACTGCGCATTCTGTTCTATGGTGTCCTGAGCTCGGGCGCATGGCTGGCGGAGCCCCGGTATTTGCAGTCCGCCACAGTTTTGGTCATGGCTGCGGTCCTTACCACGATTGCAGGCGTCTTCGCGCCTGCGCCTTCCGTTGAGGGCGACTGACAATATCACGGAGACTGCCGGGTTCGACGCGCACCAGTTGCCGGTCGATCCGCAACCTGCCGAATGCCACCTGCGACTTCGCTCAACACAACACTGACAGGCCAATCAACCATGCCGCGACACACGCTCCGCCGGTTAACGTTTGCACTCCTCTCGGTGCTTCCAACCGCATGCTACCCTGTTCTCTTCGTCTACTTCCACAACGCCGCGGAAGCACCGCTCTCGCAGGTATGGCATCCGCTGGCCGTATTCGTTGCGTTCGCCGCTGGTTTCTACCTTCTGTTCACGGCTATGGCGCGCGACGCCATCAAAGCCGCACTTCTCACGAACACCACCTTGCTGCTGTTTGCGAATTACAGCGCCATTGAGAGTCTCATTCGTGATATCAACTGGCATGCGCGCTATTGGCACATTCTCCCCGCGCTTTCGCTCGCAGTCGCTCTCGCCGCTGTCCGGCTTCGGCGCCTGCATTCAAGGGCGACCGCCGGTATCTGGCAGATTAACACGATCGTCGCCACGGTCTTCACACTACTGATTCTGCTCAACTTCGCCCAAGCCACACCTACACTGATAGCCAAAGGCAGGTTGGCGCACCGTGGCCTTGCAGCTCGCCCATCCACCGCGGGCCAACGTTCTGCAATCCCGCATCACCTTCCTAACGTCTACTACATTCTCCTCGACGAGTACTCTTCCTTTGACATGATCCAAAAGCACTATGGTTATGATAACTCAGCTTTTGCATCCCTTCTTCAGAGCTCAGGGTTTAACGTATCGTACACCAGTCGGAATCCGTCGTTCTATACGTCTGAAGTGCTCGCCTATTTGATCAGCATGTCAGCGACCAACATACCTTCGAGTGTTGCTGTTGGTGGCAAAGACCCCATGGGGGCCAGGAATCACGCTGCTGCGGTGTATGGAGCAATCAAGTCCGAATCTCGACTGACACGCTTTTTCGAGTCGCATGGCTACCGGACCTATGTCGCTGACATGTACCACTTGTTCTTCAACAACCCGTATACCCTTCATTCGGACGTTGCATACGCACTCGACGGGAAGACCCGCGCTTCGAGTCATGCAAACTCGATCCTTGGCATTGTCGCAGCACGTTCGGTGCTCAATTACATGATTGAGGGATCTTCATCGAACAGGCTGTACAACCGTCTCGTGGAAGGGATACTCCAGTGGCTGACCGAGCAGACGGATGCCGACCCAGTATTCCTCTTTGCTCATATTCTGTGCCCGCATGGGCCTTTTGCTTTTGACCGGGACGGCAAACCTATCACAGGGGGCCTCAACTGGGAGGACAAGTCGCTCTATCTTGGCCAGTACATTTTTATCACCGCACGGATGTCTTCTGTTCTGCACAGCCTAATTGCGCGAGACCCAGATTGCGTCATTATCCTCCAGTCGGATCACAGTGCACGGATATGGGCCGAAGGAAAGGACTACTCCGACCTGCCTATCGCGGACATGACGCCCATTCTGAATGCTGTCTATTTCCAAGGTAAGTCTTTGTCCATCAATGGCCTATCTGGACTTGATACGGGGCTGACCGTATATCATGAGCTCTTTGGCAGCGTGACGCCCAACTGAGGTACAAATACTATGACGCTGCGTACAAGATTCATGGCTCATCCTCTTGCCGTACTGGTCTTGCTGCTCTTCATTGCTTACCTTCTCAGTGCAGACCGGCTTGTTGTTGCGTACACCGCTCTAAAGGGAGACGCCGTAGTCGCACCAGCGGATATGGCCGAATCCCTTCCCCCAGTAACACGGTTCTCCGTTGATACTGTGCATACCACTCCCGACACGCTCCTCGAACGGGTCGAAGCGTCCGGATGGGCCTTGCCGCCCGAACATGGTTTCGCGAACATCAGCACGAACTTCGTTCTGCACCTCGTTTTTGCTACACGAGGCGCACTGTACCGAGTACCTACGGTGGCGTCCAAGCGGCCTGATCTCTTAGATGCTTTTGGCTTGTCTGACCAGACCCTATCGCTCGGCTTCTCGACCGCATTCACGCCTGTACGAATGAGGGGTGGAGTTTACCGCTTGGGGCTCATCATTCGATCCGGCGACCGTGATATCGCCAGTGCCTGGACTTGCAAGCGGTTCATTCAGGACAGAAAGGGATTTCGTGAGCTGGTGTTTGATCCGTCCCTCGTCTCGAGTAATTTGCCTGAGTCACGTGGCGACATGCAGGCGCATGCGTTTGATGTGTTCAAGTCCACACTTTCAAGGGCGGATCTGACGGGATGGGCCTTCGCAAACACGGGAGCCGCAAGCGAGGACCAGTCGGTGTATCTCGTCTTCGGCGGCGAGAGCAACGCCTACAGTATTGCAACGGACAAGAGGTCGCGCCCGGATCTGCGCACGGCATTCCGCGCTGGGATGAAGGTCGTGGGCGAGGATGCCGGGTTTTTCACCAGCCTGAATCTGGCGGAACTTCCCTACGGTTCCTACCGTCTGGGTGTCCTGATCAGGGAGCGGAATCGGGATGTGGCGTTCATGTGGATGCCGAACCGCATGCTGCACAGCGTGTCAAATGGGCTCGTCAATGTGACCGCACCGTAGCCTGTCCTCCGCACGGCAGCGCGATGGGCGCAGTGGGGTTTCAATCACGACGGCGGGCTTCGTACCACAGATAGGCCAGCAACTTCTTGCCTGTCGGCCAGGCTTTGAAGCGCGTCATGCCGTGCTGGCGCGGTGATTCGCGCGTCGGGAACTCGCAACGGCGCAGGTGTAGCTTGTAGGCGCGGACCACCATCTCGATGTCGATGGAAAGTCCATGGTCCAGGATGTGCATCTGCTGGAAGGCGGCGCGCGTGAAGCCCTTGTATCCGTGCAGAACGTCACGGACCCAGTAGCCCTCGCGTCGCCAGGCGAGCATGGCCAGGAGCGACAGGCACAGCACCGCCCATTTCCGTGGACGCCACCAGGAGGAGTCCTCCTCGTTGGCCGCCCCCTGGATCTGGCGGCTGGCCACCACCAGCTGATTGCCCGCCTCCAGCAGCGGACGGAACTCCAGCAGGTCCGCGACCGGCGTGGTACCTTTCGGGAAGAAGACCACCACAGCGTCGCCGGTTGCCACCTCGTTGGCGTGGATGTAGGCGGCGTTCAGGCCTGCTTGCGGCTGACGATGTACAGGAATGCCGTGCGCTTGCAGGTACTCCACGGTGCCGTCGGTGCTGCCGCCATCGACGCAGAACACCTCCTCAAACGCGTGGCGCGGCAGTTGTGGCACATCCCGCTTGCAGCCCTCCAACTCGTTCCAGACCATCAGACAGAGGGAGATGTTCATGGCAGTCCGTCCTTGTTCTCAACCAAGTCGCCAGCCAGTCGGATGCTCTCTGCCACAGCGACGTCGCTGTTCATATGTTCCCACTTGCCCCATCGCCCGGCCCCTATGATCCGTTGGGTTGCGGCCCAGGCGAGGATGGCGGAGACGGCCTCCGGCTTGCCGCGCGTGTTGACTGGATAGGCAAACTCGTTGCGGTGGCGGAAGATGCCGGCTGGGCCACTGCGGAGAGCATTGGTCTCGGTCCAGTAGCCGCGCGATCCGGGGCAGAAGTTGTGGCGTACCAGAATGCGATGATGGGGAACCTGTTCACACGGTTCGTAGATCCAGTGTGCCCGGGAGGAGAGGTTGTCGGAACAGTAATCGACATCAATGCCAACATGCACGAGTTCCGCCATGCGATCGGCTATTTCGTCTGGAATGTCGGCCATGCGCGGCCATTCGGACCATGGGATCGTGCTGATGACTGTGTCGGCCGTGAACCGTCCGTTGACCGTTCGTCGTGTCACGTCTATGTGATTCACCTGGCAACCGGTGATCAGACGGTCGCCCAAGGCAACACCCATGCGTCTCCACACCTCACCGTAACCATGGGTCTTAGGGTACATGAAAGACCCATGGGCGGGAAGAGTGCCATACGGTTTCCCCTCCAAACACGAACGCAGCGCATCGCGGAAGGAGACATCCGGCAGTTTGTGCAGCCAGTAGGTACCGAGACGGTCAAGGGCCATCGACCAGATTTTCCTGTTATACGGAAGCATATAGTCTTGGGCAATGCGTTCGCCTAGTCTCCACCGCACCCACTCCTCAAACGATTCGGGCATAGGAGATCCGGCCACGCAGCCCGCGCGCGCGATCGACTCCAGATAGTCCGCCTGGTTCTGTTTCGATAACTGCCAGAGGTTGCTTTCCAGGGGATGGTCAATTTCCTGACCACTCAAGTTGATCTTGGCTACCCGTCGGTAGATATCCCATTCCGACGCCGGCATGAAGTGAAAGAGCAGGTCCAGGACTTCCTGTTTTCGAACATCTAGGAAGTGCCCACCGCCGATGTCGATGGGCCTGCCATCGACCATCGCGCTGCGGCAGAGCCCCCCAGACACAGCCTCGGACTCGATAACCAGGACATCCCTGCGCGGAACCCCACGCTGCAGCAGACTGTGCGCCAAGGCGAGGCCAGTCGGGCCTGCGCCCAAGATCAGGAACCGAACCCTAGACATCATACTGCCATCCAAACTGGCCTATCAGACGCTGCCAATGCACCGTGACCCATGCCCTATAGAAAATCCTTGCCAAATCCGCAATCTCTTGTGGTTTTTTCACCGGTTCCTGAATATGGACAAGGACAGTCATCGGCGTCGAGGCTCCTGGTGCCGCATCTCAGCGTGCGATCGCGTCAAGTGTCGCTGCCTGCAGATTGCGCAGTTCCCATGGCGCTCCTTTGGCCGGCCCGACAAGCCCAAGATAGCAGCACCCGGTTCTGTCGTCCGCGTCGAATTCAACCTCGATACGCTGCCATTCGTAGTTGCCAGCGGCGGGAAGTCGATAGGTGACGGCGCCGGCCAACCACTTGTCTGCGCTCACCAACACGGATAGCGCCTGCCGGCCATCCGACCGTACGTCAAACGACAACACCTGCCGCCGCCCACGGACCAACGGCCAACCATTGGTCCAAAATAGCACCGGCGCGTTCAGATTATCAAGAGAACGGACCACGCAGCCGCAATCATCGAGTTTCAGCACTTCCGAATTGCGAAAGGCGAGTGACGTGCACGGAAACGGCACTCGGCCCGGAAGGTCATCCCTCCAGGTCGGCGATGGCGCAGTCTCAGCCCCCGTAACCTCAAACGCGACCTTCCCATCCATGACGGTCGGCCAGGACCCGCCGTCCCCGTAACCGTGGAAACTCTCTTCAATCAGCACCAATCTGCCCACGTAGGGACCCGCCGGCAGGAACGCTTCGCCAATATCGGGACGACGCTGTCCGTTTGCGCCGGACTCCGTCTGCGCGTAAACGTACTGGGGCGACACAAGAGGCTTGGGATTGGCGTAGAGCATCGAGTCGGTATTGGTGAAAACGACCTTCACGGGACGGGAGTCGGACCATCCCGGCAAGCCTTGGTACGGCTGGTTGAACAGCACGTGCAGCGTACTGTCCAGGTAGAACTCCTTTTCGGCGCTGCCCTTGTCGTCGGTGACGAAATAGTCAAAGAGGATATAACTCTCGAAAACGCTTTTGTCGGGAGCGCTGGCGTAGTCATAGTCGGTATAGTTGGTCGCGCGCGAATCCAGCCTGCGCCAGCGGCCCAGAAAACCGATCCGCTCGAAGCCCGCCGGATCGGTGGCGCGATCGCCGCAGAGCTTGATCTGGTAAGCGAAGTGCGGTTTGAGCCCGCGGGCCACCAGGCGACCGGTGAAGGTTTCCGCCTTGCGGCAGTAGGCGACCTCGACCGAGGGACGGTCACCGGATACGTTGGTGTAGCTGAACCCGGTCACGAACTCGCGCGAATAGGCGCGATTGGCCACGTCCAGAAAACGTTCGCTGTCCCTTACGGCAAGGCCGCTGAGACGCGTCGTCACCACGTTCCCACCGGCGTATTGATCCGGATACCGCGCCTTGCTCCAAAAGAGCCCGCGCGACGGGATCCGCAGCGGCAAACGCACCGTCGCCGCCGGGTACAACGTGTCAACCGAACGATTGGTTTCCGCTGACAATGCCACCGCCAACGTGGCCAGCAGTACGGTCAAGATGATCCTCCCCGTCGGCGATTCACTATGCATGCGCCGATGATAGCAGTCTCCCTACAGACGGCGCAATGCGGTTTAGGTACTCAGCCCTAAACTGCGAGAGTTGCAGCTTCCTCTGCCGCCCACCCATGCGCTCGCCCTTGCGCTTGCGGCTCGGCAAAGCTTCGCCCTCCAATTCGATCGTTCACTCGCGCATGGATATAACTGGTGGAGGGCGAGCGTCCTCGCGAGCCGTCTCCGCGCAATCAACGTGCATGGTTCGGTGGCACCAGCGCGCAAATCTCGCAATTTTGGGGGTGCTCAGCGTAATGGCTAATGGGGTTGTGAACTGGGGGCGCGAGTGAGGTGCATGTGAGCGTGAGAGACTTGATACTGCGCCTGATTCCGTGAGACAACACACACAGAACGAGGCTGTCGGCGTTGCCCGTCGGCGTCCCGGCGGCGGCTCCTGAACTGTGAGAAGTACCCGTGTCCCGCCGCCGGGGGCAAGCGCGGAGCGGATCGGGGTTACCGGAAAACGGCGCGTCAGTATGGGGCGGATGCAAGGAAGCGGGGGCGGCGCCAACCTCGCGGTTGCGCCGCTCCCGGTGACGCCGCAGCCG
>JAQULY010000227.1 GCA_028718445.1 Kiritimatiellia bacterium | reverse complement strand
TTCCGATCTATTGACTACAAGATGGCGCTCTTCCAGGCGCGGGCCGACCTGCTCAAGCGTTCGGAAGAACTGGGGATTCAGTTGATTCCGCAGGACCTTGGCCTCAAGGATGCCTTGGGGGGCAGCGATGCCGAAGTGCGCACGCGCATGCTGCAACTGCGGGCGGTCAAGAAGCTGGCGGACCTGACGCTGGATCGCCGCATCCAGAAACTGCATGCCATCGAGCCGCTGGCGCCCGTGAAGCATGCCGGCCCCGATCAGAAGACCGTCTTCAGCGAATACCCGGTCAGGGTCGAGTTCGATGTCGCCTTCGACAACCTGTACCTACTGTTCCAGGCGATTTTCGAGCAACATCAGATCTTCGTGTTTCGCAACCTGCGCATCGAGGCCGGCCCCACGGCGCGCGCGCCCTTGCGCGTCAGGGCGGTGATGAGCGCGCTCCTGTTCGAGTAGACCATGGACCGTTTCTGGAAATGGCTGATGAGGATGGATGCCCGCGGCATCTTCTTGATCTCGCTGCTGCTGTTCCTGGCGGCGGTAGGATGGCGAGGATGGGCGGTCTTCCATCCGGCGCGGACACCCGCGCCGGCGCCGGCGCCCGTCAATGGCGAGCCGCTGAAATTGCCGGCCTTCCGCGAACTGGGCGCGATCGGTTTTGTCTCCAACCAATTCTCGGCCGATGCTCTGGTCGTGCCGGTCAATCCTTTCCGGCCCACCTTCGAGGCCATGGTCAGCAACGAGGCCAGCGTGGCGATGCAGACGCTGCAGACCGGCGGCGGGGCGGCGGCCGGCGGCGCCGGATCCAAGCGGACCATTCGCATCCGTCGGCCCAAGGACGAGCAACCCGCCCAGCCGCCTACGGCCGCCGCTCAGCCGGCGGTACCGCCCACGCCGCCGCCGGTCGTGCTGACTTATCGCGGCATGCTCCAGCGTCCCGATGGGACCATCGCCGTCTACCTGCACGACAGCCGGAAGGGTGGCGGACGTTTCGCCGTCATCGGCGACAAGCTGTACGGCGCCGAGGTAGCCGCGGTGCACCAGAGCGGCGTCACGCTGAGGCTGCCGGATGGCAGCGACCGCACGCTGGGCGATGGCGACGCGGTCACGCTGCCGGGAGAGGCGCCATGAACGCCGCCGTCGAGACCAGGACAGCGGCCGCGGCCGCGGCCGCGCCGGAACCGGCGCCAGCGCCACAAGCGCCCCAGCAGGCGCGCTTCTACGGCGAGGATATGGTCCAGGAACTGGTCCAACGCCTGCAGACACTCGACCTGGTGGCCGAGGATCAGCTCGGCGAAGTGCGCAAACGCGCCGTGCTCACGGGGCAGGCGCTGGATCGGTTGCTGCTCGCCGAGGGGCTCGTGGACGAGACCGCGCTGCTGCGCAACTATGCCGAGCTGAGCGGCATCCCTTTCCGCAAGATCGGCGATTTCCGCATCGAAACGGCCGCCGTCGAGCGCGTCAACGCGCGTCTGGCCCTACGGCATCGCGTCATGCCGCTGACGCTGCGCGAGGGCGTCCTGACGCTGGCCGTCAGCCGCGTGCCGCCGCTGGCCACGGTCGAAGGGCTGCGCATGGTTCTGGAGACGGGTCTCGAGTGGGTGCTGTGCACGGAATCGGACGTGGCGCGTTCGCTGACGCACTTCTACGGGCTGGGCGCGGAGACGGTGGATCAGTTGATCGCCGAGGCTCCTGGCGACGATGAGGACGAACACGATGAAGACATCTCCACCGTGACGGCCGAGACCGGCATGGTGCGCTTCATCAACATGATCATCGCCGAGGGCATCCACATGGATGCCACCGACATTCATATCGAGCCCTACGAAGACACGTTGCGGTTACGCTGCCGCGTGGACGGCATCCTGCAGGAGATACCGCTGCCCAAGGGTGTGGAGCGGCTCAAGCGTTCGGTCAGTTCGGCCGTCAAGATCATGGCGGCGATGGACATCGCCGAACGCCGCAAGCCCCACGACGGACGCATCAAGGTGCGCTGCGACGACAACGATTACGACTTGCGCGTCTCGGTGCTGCCCACCAATCACGGCGAAACCTGCTGCCTGCGCATCCTTAACCGCAGCTCGATGTTCGCCGATCTCGACAACCTGGGCCTGTCGTCCAACCAATTGCCGAAGATCACCGCCATGACCGACCTGCCGCACGGCGTGATCCTGCTGACGGGGCCCACGGGTAGCGGCAAGACCACCACGCTGTATGCCATCCTTTCGCGGCTCAACACGGCCGGTGTCAAGATCATCACCGTGGAGGACCCGATCGAGTACCAGATGCAGGGCATCAGTCAGGTACAGGTGCACTCCAAGATCGGCCTAACCTTCGCGGCGGTGCTGCGTTCGGTGCTGCGTCACGACCCGGACGTCATCCTGATCGGCGAGATCCGCGACTCCGAGACGGCCGATATCGCCGTACGCTCGTCGCTCACGGGCCACCTGGTCCTGAGCACCCTGCACACCAACGACGCGCCGAGCGCCGTAACGCGCCTCACCGACATGGGGGTGGAGCCCTATCTAATCGCTTCCTGCGTCGAAGGCATCGTGGCGCAGCGCCTGGTGCGGCGCGTCTGCCCGAACTGCCATCAGGACGACGAGGTGGCCCCCGACCTGCGCGCCGAAATCCTGGCCTGCTACCCGGAGCGCGCGGCCGCCGCCAAGTTCCTCGCCGGCCGCGGCTGCCCGGCCTGTTCCTTCACCGGCTACCGCGGACGCAGCGCCATCAACGAGGTGATGGTGATGAGCGACCCGTTACGGAGCCTGGTGGTGCGGCGCGAACCGGCCAATATCGTCAAGGATCTGGCCGTCGCCGAAGGCATGGTGACGCTGCGCCGCGACGGCTGGCTGCGCGTGATCGAGGGGCGCACCTCGGTGGACGAGGTCATGCGCGTGGCGGGCAAGGCTGAGTAGTGCGAGTGGGGTGCATGTGAAGGTGCGCGAACCAGACCTGTGACTGTCGCCGCGAGAGTGCTCTCCGGGCTATGCATCAAGGGCGTGGGCGCTGCGCGTCAGCGGCCCGGCGGCGGCTCCTGAGCCGGACGAAGAACCCAGGTCCCGCCGCCGGGGGCAAGCGCGGCGCGGATCGGGACTACCGGAAAACGGCGCGTCAGCATGGGTCGGATGCAAGGAAGCGGGGGTGGCGCCAACCTCGCGGTTGCGCCGCCCCCGGTGACGCCGCAGCCGGCCCATGATCACGCGCCGGCTTTCCGGCCCGATCCGCGCCGCTTCCGTGCTACATCTCCACGCCCTCATAGCACGAGCACCAAATCGCTCCCGCTCACATACACCCCGCTCGCACCCCTATCTCACTGACTTGGCGAGGACGTCATATCAACGCGCAGTTCCCGCCACTTGGCGCGCAGCCGCGCCTGCCGCGAGGCGCGCGCTTCCTGGTCGAAGCCTGCAAGGTTGCGCAGCATGCCGGCCAGATCGCCGCTGCCGGGCCAGACCGGCTGCGGGGTTGCGGGGCGGCGCGCCGCCGGTAGGTTCTCCGGCGGCGGCGGCGTCAGCTCGTCATCGCCCGGCTCGACGGGACAGGCATCGTCCACCAGGCGCCAGAGCGCCGCGGCCTCGGGCACGCATTCCGGCGCATGCCCATGCGCGTCCAGCAGGCGCGCGGCCAACAGTTTGAGCGCCACCGTATCGGCCGCGCAGTAACGCGTCAGACGGCGTCGCGCCGCCTCCTGCCGGCGTTCCTTCCAGGCCTGCCAGAGCCACACCGCCGCGGCCCCGTCCACCCCGACCAGATCGGCGGGGCGCCGCACGCCCTGCCGCGATTCGATGTCCTTCAAGCCGCCGCGCCAGCCGGCGTGGTAACTCATCCAGCGCAGGTCCACGTGGGCGCATGGCAGTTCGGGAATGTGAAAAAGATCGAGAATGCGCGGTACGTCGAAGCCCGCGCCGTTGAATGAGACCAGCAGGCGCATCTCCTCGAGCAACGGCAGGAAGCCCTCCAGATTCTCGTCGCGCACGAAGCGGTGGAGTTCTCCCGCGTGCAGGCAGGTAACGACGGTGACCTCGCTGCCGGCCTCCAGTCCGCTGGTCTCGATATCGAAGAAGCTGGCCCGGTCGAACCAGTGCGCCAGGATGCGCCAATGGTCGCGCGCGCGCAGCAGGCGTGTCAGGGCGCAGGCGTCGTCACTCTGCATGGCCGTCAGCGAGCGTTCCGCCGCCCCGCGCACCGCTTCCCAGCGCGCGCGACCCAGGCGCAGCGGATCGGCCGCCACCAGCAATTCAGGCCAGCGCGCGCACCCCGCCTTGACGAGGCGCTCCGCGCGCACCGTGCCGATCTGCGGCAGATGGCACAACGCCGCGGGCAGGGGATCGTGGTTCATGTGCAAGGCCAGCGTTCCATCTCCTTACTCTCTTGCAGTTTTGGGCTGCCCCGCCGGAAGACAATCCTCCGGTCGTTTGTGCGCATATTGTAATCCATGTTGCCACACACGATGAGATCAAAATACAGTGTCTTTCTTCTTGCCCAGTCAACCAGTCTGCTTCACTATCTACTCTGACATGCGGATAGCCGGGAACGGCTCGAGCGTGTGTTGGCGACAAAACCAGAAAGGAGCTGGGGTGATGAACGTTCGCTTGATGACAGTGTTGACGGCCGTGGGTGTCTGCCTGACGATGCAAAGCATCGGTCAGGACAAGGGTCAGGCGGTCGAGAGGACACCCGCTGTCCAGGAGGTGCACGACAACTACACAATCCAACTGCGCGGAGGGTATTTGGAGTCAGCGCCGGTGGACCTGATGCTCACGGGATCGGGCCCGGACTTCAGGATCGATCTTTGCGAGCCGAGGCTTGAGTTTCACGCCACGATAGAGCCGTGCGGTGACTCAGTTGATGTCCGGTACGGCTTGTCCATGAGTCTTCTGATTACGAACGGTTTCATAATGGCAAGAGGTGGCCCCTCGAATCAGGTTCATCAGGTTCCCAACGTGGAGTCGCGGAGATCCAGTGTGAGCGGTTCTGCCGTCATTGAGGACGGCAAGCCGCTGGCCATCGTGACGTTGAATCAGAAGAAGCTGGAATTGACGGTCACGAAATCGAAGACAGCCTCGGCGGAGAAGCGGTAGTCAAAGAGTAGCGGGAAGGCATCGCCAACCAGCCCTTGCGCAGTGCGGGCGGGACCGGGCGCCCGTGAGGGGCGTCGGCGGGAGAGGACATCATGAAGATATCTACCTGTATTATCGGTCTGACGATGGTTTCTATCGTGTTGAGCTGATGCACAAAGACTGACCTTGCCCCACGCTTCGCCGGGAGAATTGCCTCTCACGTAGATGCGTATGGTTCCGGCAACGGAGGTCAGTCTGCGCTGAAGCGCGAGGGCACACTGCGGAGTGGGTTCAACGCCGGTCAGCGGACACGCTCGGCAAAGGAGAGACGATGACAAGAGAGATTTCTGAACAGCGAAAGACCGTCTACTACCTCGGCATTGTGTTGATGGCCCTCGGTGGAATCCTGTTTGCCACTACTTTTGTGACCTTTGCCATGCACTTCGGAGACTCCTCGAACTTCGTGTCCAACGCGAAGTCCGGGATGTTCCGTGCCTTTGGCGGGATGGCCCTCTTGATCATAGGGGGGATCGTTCGCGGAATCGGCGCGCGAGGACTGGCCGGATCTGGAGTGGTGCTTGATCCAGAGAAGGCGAGACAAGAACTGGAACCGTACAGTCGCATGGCAGGCGGCATGGTCAAGGACGCCCTGGACGAGGCCAACGTTAATCTTGGTGGAAAGCCAGAGAAAGTCGTCATGGTCAAGTGCCCTGCCTGCGGCAAGTTGAATGAAGAGGGCTCGAAGTTCTGCCAGGAATGCGGAAGGAAGATGTGAGCCGAACCATGGCTTGGTGCACTGCCTCGCGCCCCGGCGGGCGCTCGGAGGCACATGTCAGTCGGTACAGAGGAAGATCATGTTCCATTGCATACCAGAGGCCATAGCCGTTCGGATGCGCGAACTTGAACAAATAGACACGCGCGATCGGACCGACGGCACAGCCCGAATGGAGCGCCTCCGCCAGATCACGCCGGAGGTGGGTAAGTTCATCGCGCTGCTTGCCGCCGGCGCGCCAGACGGACGTTACGTCGAAATCGGCACGAGTGCCGGTTACTCGACGCTTTGGCTGGCGTTGGCTTGTCGGCAGATCGGAAGAAGGCTCACGACATTTGAGATACTGGATGTGAAAGCGAAGCTGGCCCGGCAGACGTTTGAGACCACCGGGGTCGGCGACGTGCTGGACTTCGTTCATGGGGACGCGTTGGTTCATCTGCCGGGGTTGAAAGGCATCTCGTTCTGTTTCCTTGATGCCGAGAAGGAAATCTACGGTCAGTGCTACGAGGCTGTCATCCCCAACATAGTGTCCGGCGGCATCCTTGTTGCGGACAACGCGATCAACCACGCGGCAACGCTGCGCCCCATGCTCGACCGGGCGCTGGCCGACGAGCGGGTTGACGCCATGATTGTGCCAATCGGGAAAGGCGAACTGGTGTGCAGGAAGAAGTGAGAAGCCGAACCCGGCGTCGCGTGGTACGGTTGCTTGGGCTACGCCAGACTCGATTGGTCACAATTGATCCCAGGAAGAGCAGTTCGGGCGCGCTTCGCGTGCCCGAACTGTCATTGTCTTTGGTTGCCGCCCCCCACGGGGTGAGCTGCAGCAACGTCTGATTCCCCTGCACGACCGGATGCAGGGGCTTTCCTCTTACTTCAGCGCAAGAGCAGTCCGACGTTGACGCCAAACCCGCTGAGATCCAGATCCACGTCGCTGGTGATTTCGTCAAGGTCGTCATTCTCGACGGTGCCCTCGACGTCACGCCAGATCGCTTCGCCGAAGATGCACAGGTGGTCGGTCAGCTTGATCTCGAGCCCCGCTTCGGCATACCAGCCTACCTCGTCGTCCACGTCGCCGCCGCCGTCAACGTTCAGGAAGGTGTAGGTGGCGCCGCCGCCGGCGTAGATTGCGATGATGTCGGAAAGATCCCCGCCGAGTTCCAGGCCGGCATCCACCGGGATCGCTTCCAGATCGAGGTCGTCGGCATCGTCGTCTATCAGGTCGTCGAAATACGATCCGCGCACCGCGAAGTAGATCGGGTCGGCGCCCAGCTTGAGCTTCGCGCCGGCGCCGTACGACTCGTCGGCATCGTCCGGACTCCAGTACGAGCCGAACACGCCGATCCCGCTGTCGGCCAGCGCCATTCCGCCCAGGCATGCGAAGCACGCGCACACCGCCAGCCATTTCGTCGCCATTTTTGCGTTCACTATTCCATCTCCTTATTATTGGCCGCTCCTTGCGGCTGCACCCGCCGGAAGACAATCCTCCGGTCGCTTGCATGCATATTGTAACCCGCCAGCCAGATGCAAGTCCAATCATCGCTTTCTTCGTCCCACCGCTTGCTCGTCTGCGCTTCGTCACAAGGCTTGACGGGCAAGTGAAGCGTTCGGTAACGTTAGACTACACTGACGAAATTTCTACCCGTGAAGTAGGCTCTGTAAGACTGTTGGGCCGGGAAGGAATGGATGCTGGATCACACTGTGGTTGAGGAACCAGCCCGAGAGATACCCGTCGTCGGGGAATACGATGTGACCGTCGCCGGCGGGGGTATGGCCGGTGTAGCAGCGGCGATTGCCGCTGCGCGCCTTGGTGTGCGCGTGTGTCTGGTTGAGAGATACTGCTCACTCGGCGGGTTGGCTACTCTCGGCAACGTGACCATGTGGCTCCCCTTGTGTGACGGCAAGGGGAAGCAGGTCGTTGCCGGGTTGGGCGAAGAGCTTTTGCAGCTCTCTGTTGCCGATCTCAGGCAGGACTATCCCGCAGCCTGCTTCAGGCGTCTCCCGTCCTGCTGGCAGCCGAATGGATGCCGGGATGAACGCCTCACCATGCGCTACAGTGTGGACTTCAATCCCGCAGCCTACATGCTTGCACTGGAGAAGCTGGTTGTTGAGGAAGGCGTGGCTCTGCTCTACGACACGCGCGTATGCGCCGTTCGGAGAGAGAACGAATGCATTTCCCACGTAATCGTGGAGAACAAGAGCGGACGTGCCGCATTGGCCTGTCGAACTGTCGTGGACGCAACCGGCGACGCAGACGTGTGCGCACTGGCAGGCGAGAAAACGGTATCGCTGGACTCGAACGTACTGGCTGGCTGGTTCTATACTCTGACCAATGGAGAGCTGAAGCTGCACCAACTGAGCAACCGCTACAGCCCGCACGCCGAACGGCGCGACGCTGACGGCCCATTTTTCCGGGGCGACGACGCTGTCCAGGTGACCGACCATATCCTCCAGACACGAATGAAGGTCCGCCAGTACCTTGAGACTACTCGAGCTCAGCGACCGAACGACGACCCCCAGTTGATCATGCCTGCCACAATGGCATGTTTTCGCATGACGCGCCGCCTTGATTCCGCCTTCGCGCTCGGGGAAAAACACGTGCATCAAT